>NZ_JAMQWD010000056.1:0-205337 GCF_024744415.1 Vibrio sp. RM-41-2B
TTTCTTGTGTTTTTCCTTTAAACATAAGAACAACTTGGAAGCTAGGTTGGGAAACTAACATTCAAGTATAAAACATCCTGGAGGGGTTCCCGAGTGGCCAAAGGGAGCAGACTGTAAATCTGCCGGCACTGCCTTCGATGGTTCGAATCCGTCCCCCTCCACCATATTGAAAAAGCCAGCTCATTGAGCTGGCTTTTTTCGTTTCAGACTCTTGATAAAGTAACAAGCCCTTCCTTATTTAACCCAACTTCTTCGCTATTCTCCCTCTGTTTGGATCCTACTTTAACAACTGGGCCGAAGCGAATCTCCGATGGACAAAGTTCGGATCTGGTCGTTGTAATACAAACAATGAACTAGCACTTTGTCCTTGTTTTATCGCAATGACCATAATGTGAATGCTAAAAACATTCAGTAAAACACTTGAGGACGGGCTAGCAAAAAAGATATTCGGCAGAGTTAAGCGCGAGCCATGATGAAGGCTCCACCTGGAAGGTTTTATAAAAATATCTTTCGTAGATACAAACGACAGATACAAAAAATCCCGCAGGGGGTGCGGGATTTTTATTAGTGACTAAATTGGTTTAAAGGTGACTAGCCTTGAATACCAACAATTAACCATGGTGCATTAGGCACAGTCAGGTCACGCTCTAGGTGCCAGATATCTTCGATTTCTTCTTCAACACCTTCTACTGTGTCACGGTAACGACCGCTAAACTGTAGGCTAAGCTGTGCTTTATTTGCATCGTAATCGGCACGGACGATCTCTGCATCAACGTACATTACATCAGTATGCTGCTCACCGTCGAGCTTCGCGCGCTCTGCTTTCAGATCTTCAAACAAGCTTGGAGAAACATATTCTTCAATGGTTTCCAGTTGATTGTGATTCCACGCACCTTGCAGGATTCGGTAGTGTTCACGAGAGCCGTTAATAAACGCTGCTTGGTCAAAGCCTGGTGGGTAGTTATGTGGTACGTCCGTTTGAGCGCCGAAACCACCAAAGCCACCATTATTTGTGTTTGGCTGTTGCTCAAAGTTTTGCATGTTTGGTTGCTCAAACTTAGATGCGTTACCACCAAATGCAGGTTGCTGACGATGCTGGTTCATACTGCCCTGCTTCGCACCTAGCATACCGCGCATTAATTTAAAGATGACAAAGGCAATCAAACCAATAATTAGGATATCCATAAATTGGATACCTTCAAAAGCACCGCCAAAGAATGCAGCAAGTAGACCACCAGCAAGAAGTCCGCCTAGCAGACCACCCATTAAGCCTTTTTTACTTGAAGACTTCGCCGTCTGATCTTTGCCGACCGTATTGGTGTTTTGTTGCTGTTGTTTTGGTGCTGGCGCTGTTTTGTAGCTCTTACCGAAAGACTTACTGCCACCAAACTTCTTCGCTTCCGCGATAGGCGTTACAGCAACGGTAAACATCAACAGAGCAACAATAGAAAATAAACGTTTCATCGTTATCCTTAAAGTTAGCTATCTAAGATTGTGCTCTATCAGACGAAACAACGATTGTTTCAAACAGTAGCACGCCAAAGATGATTGTTACGTCATCATACTCTGTATGCCTGTTGATGAAAACAGCTTACAGAAGCTGACATGTATCAGAATATTGCCAAAGATACAGACTGCTCTCGGTTAACTTCGAGATACTTGGTTCGTTTAGAAATGCTTGGAATGAACTCGCTACTACTCGGGGATGTTTTACTTGAATTAGAATCAGTGACACAGCTCAGAATCCTGCACCTTGACGTCACTTGAGTATATTGCCTTGTTGACGGTTAATAGGTAGCTGACTATCATATTGAACGATGTTCAATAAAGCAGTTTGAGAGTATGGCGCGCAGAAACGATCACACCAGAGAAGAGTTAGTGAATTTGACTTTAACAACAGTCAAAAACTTTTTAGATGAGAATTCTTACCACGAACTCAGTCTTCGTAAAATCGCTAACATGATTGGTTACGTGCCAAGCACATTAGTCAACATTTTTGGCAACTATAACCTGTTACTTTTACACGTAGTCGCGCAAACTTTAGACGAACTCTCCCAAGAAGCACTGAAGGCGACCAATAGCAGTAAAGACTCTCATCAAGCTCTATTTGAACTGGCTTATTGCTACCACGATTTCGCTCAAAAGCACCCTTACCGTTGGCAGTTAGTGTTCGAGCACAACATGAATGGTGCAGAGCTTCCAGAATGGCATGCCAAACGTATCGACGGGATGACAGGAATGCTGGAGTCACTATTGGCTCAAATCGCACCACATCGTACCGAGTCCGAAGTGATTCAAGCGAGTCGAGTGCTTTGGTCTGGCGTACACGGTATTACTTTACTCAGTGTTGATGATAAATTTTTCTCTAGTGAACCAATTGATGGTAAAGAATTAATCAGTAACCTGCTTTCTAACTACATCACAAACTGGTAACAAAGGATTATCCATGTCGTCCGACAGACAGCCGTCCTTACTTACGCAAAGAAAGTTCCTACCCTATTTCATTACTCAGTTTTTTGGCGCTTTCAACGACAATATTTTTAAAAACGTTTTGCTGCTGTTTGTCGCCTTCGCGGGATCCAGCGCACTACCTATTTCGAGCAACTTGTTCATCAATTTAGCGGCTGGCTTGTTCATTCTACCGTTCTTTCTATTCTCCGCTTCAGCTGGCGTATTAGCCGATAAATATGAAAAATCATGGTTTATTCGCAAGGTAAAGCTGTTTGAAATCGCCATCATGCTTTTGGGCGCCATTGGTTTTATAACCGAAAGTTATGGTGTGCTTTTGCTGCTACTGTTCTTAATGGGCACACAGTCAGCATTCTTTGGACCGGTTAAATATGCCCTTTTGCCCCAAAAATTAAACGCAAAAGAGTTAGTGCCAGGCAACGCCCTTGTTGAAGCTGGTACCTTTATCGCCATCCTTATTGGTACCCTAGGTGCTGGAATTATCGCCTCAGCAGACAACGCAAAATACCTTGCCGCATTTTGTGTCGTACTCTTTGCATTATTGGGATATTTGTCGAGCCGCTCAATACCCTTTGCAGCCGCCAGCGCACCTAATCTTTCTTTTCGTTGGCAACCGTACAAACAAACTAAACACACGCTATCCATCGCAAAATCAGATCGTGTTGTTTTTCAATGTATTATGGCGATAAGCTGGTTTTGGTTTTTAGGCGCCGCCTATCTAACCCAGTTCCCGAATTTCACCAAGATTTACTTAAATGGCACCGAGAGTGCGGTGTCTTTCTTGCTAGCTCTGTTTTCCATTGGTATCGCGCTGGGGTCGCTACTTTGCAATTGGATCTCAAATCATCGTATCGAAGTCGGTATTGTGCCTATTGGCGCACTTGGCATTACGGTATTTGGGTACTTGATGGCAACCTCCATTCCAAGTGACCTACCTATCTTCCATAACTTTGTAGACTTCTTTAGATATGAGCCTTTTTGGCCATTATTTTTCTATCTATTGATGATTGGCGCCTCTGGCGGGCTGTTTATCGTACCGCTTTACGCATTAATGCAACATAGAGCAAAGGAAACCGAGCGCGCACAAGTCATCGCAGGGCTCAACATCTTTAACTCTCTGTTTATGGTCGGCAGTGCTGTCTTAGGTATTGTGTGCCTGAGTGTCATCAAGATGACAATTCCTCAGCTGTTTGCATTGTTAGCCATTTTGAATTTCTTGGTCGCCGCTTACATTTTTTTGCAAATACCGATATTCGTTGTCCGTTTTGTGGTTTGGATGCTAACTCACACTATTTATCGAGTGAAACATAAAAACCTACATAACTTGCCAGAACAAGGCGGTGCGTTGATCGTATGTAATCACGTGAGCTATATGGACGCCTTGCTACTTAGCGCAGTATGCCCAAGGTTGATTCGTTTTGTGATGGAGGAAGATTACGCCAACCTACCTCCACTAAGACGCTTTTTACGCAGAACTGGGGTAATTCCGATTTCAGCGAGTAACAGAAACTCCATCAGGCGTGCATTTAATGATGTAGAAACCGCATTAAGCGAAGGACATATCGTCTGTATTTTCCCAGAGGGGAAATTAACCTCAGACGGTGAAATGAATGAATTCATGCGTGGCATTGATATTATTCTGCGTCGCAGCCCAGTACCTGTCATACCCGTGGCACTCAAAGGCTTATGGGGAAGCTATTTCAGCCGCGCGAAAGGCCGCGCATGTTGTGGCTTACCGACTCGATTTTGGTCAAAGCTAGAAATTGAGGCCGGACAGCCGGTTCCACCAAATGAAGCAACGGCAAAAACGATGTTCGATAGAGTGCATCAACTTAGAGGCGACTGGCGATAAAAATACATTTGAACACATGTTTAGAATAACTGAACATGTGTTCAAATCATTAAGACAAACTGACCACACTCAGTGCGATATACTCTCGCTTTCATTCACAACAGCGAATAAAAACCTTGAATAGAAACTACCTCTTGTTTGGATTGGCGTTACTCTTTTGCTTAACCCCTTTTGTCTCCTCTCCTATTGCCCTAGTTATTGGTTTTCTACTCGCAAGTTTTGGTTTTGTGCCTTCAGAACTGCCCATTGCTTCTTTTACTAAAAAGCTGCTGTCCTACTCGATTATTGGTTTAGGCTTTGGCATCAACTTTGAGCAAGCACTCTCTGTCACGTCGGATGGTATCGGTCTGATTATCGCCACGATTGCGGGCACACTGATCATAGGCACTATCATTGCCAGAATAATTAAGTTGGAGCGAGTAACCGCATACTTAATCTCGTCAGGTACAGCAATTTGTGGTGGTAGTGCAATTGCCGCTGTAGCACCAGCGATTAAAGCAAAAGACGAACAGATTGGATTAGCACTGGCAACGGTATTTGTCCTAAACTCCATCGCACTATTCGTGTTTCCTGTGGTTGGGCATGCTTTAGGGCTAGATCAACACACATTTGGTACATGGGCCGCGATTGCTATTCATGACACTTCTTCTGTTGTTGGGGCTGCCTCAGCCTACGGTGAAGAAGCGCTAACTACAGCAACAACGTTAAAACTCGCACGAGCTTTGTGGATCATCCCTGTCGCACTGATCAGTGCCGTAATCTTTTCGAGAGACCAGAAAGAGAATGGAACGAAAAAGTTAGTTATTCCTTATTTCATTTTTTGGTACTGCGCAGCCATCGCGTTTAGCGACTTCTTCCCTCAATTTGAAATGGTCTATCACGGTATTTTCGTTGGAGCGAAACAAGCTTTGGTGGTGTGCCTGTTCCTGATTGGTTGCAGCATTTCAATTTCGAAGCTGAGGTCTGCTGGAGCTAAGCCACTGTTGTTTGGTGTAACTCTGTGGGTGTTGATTTCAACCACTTCTCTAAGTTGGTTATTGTTTAGATATTAGTGGTCTTCTCATCGTGTTGAGATGACGACGGCTCAAGTTTGCTGTTTTTGTATGTAACAACCAATGCGATAGCGATCAAAAAGGCCGTCAGCTCTGCAAGAGAGCGGGCGAGCCCTTCACTGCTTATTGCAATACCAATTTGTAGTGCTACCGCCGTAATTAATACTAGCTTTACCATCCTGAACCTTATGCCTTTTCTCTCTTCGAAGAAGCATAATTATAATTCAGAGTTATAAGGATACGAAATTCCCTTTCTGACTAATACATAGCAAAATTGACTAATGCTGAATTGATGGTAATAGCCACTCCTTCACTGCCTTCCGAGAAACTTTGATCCCACTTTCTAGTAGCACTTGTGGCATTAAATGGTATTCCACTGGCCATTTAAACTTCTCTAATTTGGATTGCAAATGCAGGTCATATTCCGCTTTGCTGCGCAAATCATTGGTCTGAATCACAGCAACAGGGCGATGACCAAATTCCGCATCTTCGACTGGAACCACTATGCTCTGCACCACACCATCAATTTGGTTCAACGCTGCCTCAATCTCTTCACAATGAATATTCTCACCACCAGAGGTAAATTGATTGTCGGCACGGCCGATGATCTTTAACTCGTCACCTTGCCACTCACCAAGGTCCTTGCTGTCAAACCAGCCTTTCTCATCCAGAAACGGAGTAACATGACCTTGATGAAAATACCCTGCCGCTAATGTTTTACCACCGACAAAAATGCGTTGGTCAACCAACTTTATCTTACGGTGATTCAATACATGTCCAGCATTACTGGTACTGTCAATTCTCTTTGCGGTAACGGTAGAGGCTGCTTCCGTCATCCCATAACCTAACCACGCCTCAATCCCTCGTCCTGTTGCTCGCAACGCCAACTCGTGAGCAACGTGGCTGCCGCCCAATAGCACATGCGTCAATGACAAGTGAGCATCATCATCCAATAGCCGTTTGAGCTGCGTTGCAACCAAAGATGCGTGTGACACGCCCTGAATATCTTCGACAAGTTTTCCTGTACCGATTTTCAATGTCGCTCCGACATATAGCCAACGATATACAATCGCCAATCCAGAGACGTGATAAAGCGGAAGCGACAATAGCCAAGAATCTTGCTGAGTGAAAATGAACTCTTGCAACAAGCCTTCTGCGGATGCAAGGTGTTGTCGATGTGTATGAACCACAGCTTTAGGCTCCCCTGTCGAGCCAGAGGTAAATACCACTGAAGCGAGCCTGTCATGGTGATAGGCATCTTCAATCACCGCATCACGCTCTTGTTGTGAAACTAAGGGCGGTGAAAGCAATGTTGCCTTGAGTTTTTGTATATCATGTCCAGAAAAGGTCGAAGCGCACTCCTGAGCAAACCAGATAAACCGAGTTTGTTCAGGTTTATAAAGGGTCGCAAGTTTACTCTGTAGCGTATCGAGTGGTTGTACCATGGTCAGCGCGGCAAGTGCGCCTAACTGCTTGGAAGCAAGATAAAACAGCAGAGTTTCGACTTGGTTTTTACCTACCAAAGTCAGCACATCTCCCCGCGTTACGCCCAAGTCATTCAAATAGTGAGCGTATTGGTCAATACGTACTGAGAGTTGTTGCCAGTTTAATGTTTCTGTTGGTGTCTTGAGTGCAATAGAAAAAGGGCTCGTTTGAGCCCAATATTTCCACGGTGCCTTCGTAACATTGTCTATGCAGAATGCCACACAATCTCCTGATCTTTCAGAGGAAGAACGGGAAGTTCACACTTAGGCCAGCCTTGCTCTAACTGAGCTTTGAATAGGCCAATCGTATCCAAACCTGGAACTTCATCAGGCAGCTGCCATTGGGCAAAGCGCGCTAATTGCGTTAAACCGAGACTGGATTCAATGCTCGAGCTAATAACCGCTTTCATCCCCAGTGACTTCGCCTTCTCTATCAGTGTAATACAAAAATCCACCGAACCAATGAGTGTGGGCTTGATGATGATCGTTTTCACACCAGTTAGATCTTCAAGACGGAAATCCTCTCGACGAACCGCATCTTGCAACGTTTCATCCCAAGCAATCGCAATACCAGTATTGATAGCAAAAGAGAGACTATCGCCAGGAGAGCGGCACGGCTCTTCCAAAAAGGTAATGCGCTGACGCAGAGACGGAGTAATGTATTTAGCAAACTGCTGCGCTTTTTCTGGTGTCCAAGCGCGGTTTGCATCAAGTCGAAGCGTTAATTGAGGGATAGATTCAAGGAAAAGGTTCACAAGCATGCCATCCCGAATTGGCTCATAAAGCCCGACTTTTACTTTCGCGACTTTCTCGCCTTCCATTTCGTTCAGCTTTGGAATGAGCTCGTCTGGGTCACCAGTACACAGCGGCGCTGTTTGATACTTACCTTGTTGGGGCAGGCCACCAGCTAACTCTAACTGTGCCATCGATAAACCAAACGCGACCGATGGATACATGTTGGCGTAATCCACATCCAATCCTGCTACCCAACGCTCCGCTTGTTCTTGTAGCTGAATACCAGCATCTTCGGTGCTCTCTAAACTAAAACCAGGAAGAGGAGCGACTTCTCCAAGCCCTATTTGGTCACCTTCAGAAAGCGCAACAACATAACCAACACGTTCAGTTAGCTTATTGTCTCGCAGGATGACACCACTATCCATGGGCAAGCTATAACGATAAATTTTCGCTTCACGCATAATTCGAGTCCTATGTAATGCCGTATATTTGAGCGTTCTGGCGAGCAATCCCACCAGCCTCCCTGAGGGCGAGGTGCTCAGGAAAAATGGAACAGAGGAGCTAAAACACTCCTCTTTTTATACGGATTATGGGTTACGAGGGAATTTGTCGAAGTCTGGGCGACGTTTCTCGTTGAATGCGTTACGACCTTCTTGTCCTTCATCGGTCATGTAGAACATCATCGTTGCGTTACCCGCAAGCTCTTGAAGACCTGCTTGACCATCACAGTCCGCATTCAATGCAGCTTTCAGGCAGCGTAGCGCCATTGGACTATGCTGAAGAACTTCACGACACCAACGAACAGTTTCTTTCTCTAGCTCTTCTAGCGGCACAACCGTGTTGACCAAGCCCATGTCTAACGCTTCTTGCGCGTTATAGAAACGACATAGGAACCAGATTTCGCGTGCTTTCTTCTGGCCTACGATACGAGCCATGTAAGACGCGCCCCAACCACCATCAAATGAACCCACTTTAGGGCCCGTTTGACCAAACTGCGCGTTGTCCGCTGCAATTGTTAGGTCACACATCATGTGCAGTACATGACCGCCGCCAACAGCCCAGCCGGCAACTGATGCGATCACAGGTTTTGGACAAGTTCGAATATCGCGTTGGAAGTCCAATACGTTTAGGTGGTGTGTACCTTGCTCGTCTTTATAGCCGCCGTAGTCGCCACGGATCTTCTGGTCGCCGCCAGAACAGAATGCGTCTTCACCTAGACCTGTCAGAATGATCACGCCAACACCAGAGTCGTAACGCGCATCTGCTAACGCATCAATCATCTCTTTTACTGTTTGAGGGCGGAATGCATTACGCACTTGTGGGCGTGCAATGGTAATTTTCGCGATACCATCTTCAGATTTATGGTAGTGAATATCCTCGTATTTCTCGCCGCAATCTTTCCATTGAACCGGAGCGTAAAGTTCTTCTTCAGAAATGCCTACTGTTTTAGCCATGGTGATTCCCATTGTTCTCGTTACTCTCACCAAAGTGAGATTGAATTATTTGCTTAATATGCATCGCAAATTGTTGGGGCTGCTCTTGATGAACGTTATGTCCTGCGCCTTCAACTTGTCGATACGCCAACCCGCTACGTTGTGCCAGTTGGCTAAATTTTTGGTCTTTCGCACCACACAAGTAATACATCGGTATATTCTGCTTTTTCAGTGTGGGCAACAAATACGCCTGCTTGGCTAACGATGTTGCCATCAGCATGCTCGAGACCGCCGAGCCAAGATTATCACTTCGCTTCGCAATTAATGTTTGTCTTTGCTCATGGTTTAGTGAAGAAAACACCGCTTGCTGATACCAATCGTTCAAAACACGTTCAAGTGGTTCAGTTTTGAAACGCTTTGCCCAGCGAACATCATTCTCCAATCTCACCTGTTTCTCTGACTCAGTTTGAAGCCCGAAGTTTCCCCCTTCAACAATTGCGCCCACAATATTGAGATCTGAGAAGCATTGATTGGCAATACCATGCATCGCAATACGGCCGCCCATCGAGTAACCAATCAAAATAAGTGGTTGTTGTGAGGGAAATAATAAAGATAGTGTGGAATTAAGAAGTTTGCAGCAATCATCGAAATCGTTGCACTTTGTAAACTGACTGCGACCATGACCAGGAAGGTCTATAACGACTCGTTCAAACTGAGTCAGCTCATCCAAACAAGCTTGCCAATCAGCACCACTTCCTAAAAAGCCATGCAAAAACACCAGAGTGGGAAGGTCGCCACTTTGGTGTTTTTCAGTTGAAGAGAGACGCTCAGAGTGAAGCATGCAGGCTCTTATTAAATGCCTTTATCAACTCTGCGGCTTGGCTTGGTGAGGTTTGAACTTCCACCAGCAGTGTGCCTTGGCCGCTCGACAGGTGCTCGGCAACCATTGCTTGATACATTTCTAACGTAGTTGGCTTCTCATACTTTAAACCAAACTGTTTGGCTGCATGTTCAAACCGATAACCGTGGGGCATTTGGTAGTACGCAGTGCGATGCTCCTGAGGCACCGGTAACATATCGAAAATTGCGCCACCATCATTGTTTGTGACCACAAGCACCGTCGGCAGTTTATTGTGAGAAAACAGAGCTAGTGAATTGAGATCATACAGTGCTGATGTGTCACCAATATACATCAGTAACGGATTACCTCTTGCTCGCTGCACACCTGATGCGGTAGCAAACAAACCGTCAATTCCTGACGCGCCTCGGTTAGTGAACACTTCTACATCATCAAGTTTGCCGTACATATCGACAAGTCGAACAAACAAACTGTTACCCAAAAAGACATCAGCGTTTTTAGTGCGCTCGTTGATGTCTGCTGCCAACGCAATTTCGTCAATGGCAGAAGCTGAATCAGATAGGAAAGCTTCTTCGATACGTTGATGAACTCGCTTAACTCCATTCGCTAACCTATCAGCCCACCCAGCAAATATTGGCTTCTCAAAGCTAATGCGAGAAACCCAAGTTTGAGGAAGTTCAACCCAGTGCATTTGCGCCAGATGATTTTGGTTATTACGGTCCATACGCGGTGAGATATACCAGTATTGAACGTCTTTACTTTGTTGATTTTGCGAAACTTGTTTATCAATCCACTGGTTCAAACGTTTGGAGATGATTCGGCTACCAAATTGGATAATAAGTTCACAAGATTCAAGCTCGTTTGCGAACTCGGGAAGTTGAAGCCATACATCGTAATGCGCCCAATCCGAACTGAGACCACTTTGCTGGTCTGCAAATACTGGCCATCCCATCTTTTGTGCAAATGCCTGCGCCGACTTCGCTTGTTCAAGCGGTAAGCTGCCAATCACAACCAAGCCTTTTTTATCCGCACAAGACGGGATTTTCGCCTGTGACAAGTGGCTAAAACGCTGGGTATAACTACCACTTCCTTTTCGCCATCCGGCTACCGAGTCTAAGTAGGTTTGATAATCCGCTTTTGCACCGTTGGAATACAAAGGTTCTGGAAATGCACAGTTAATATGAACAGCACTGCCTTGCAGCTGCTGAGTAAACATCACTTCGTCAACAGAGGTCAGCAACCAATTAAGCGATGTTGTTAAAGTTGGGCTTGGTAAATTCAAGCTGGCCGAGACATGATGTGAAAAAATACCCAACTGGTTAATCGCTTGGTTTGCGCCACAGCCAACGAGCTCCATCGGACGATCCGCAGTGAGCAGCACCAGCTTTTCACCAGTAAGCCTAGCCTCCGCAACGGCTGGTAATAAGTTCGCCACTGCCGTACCAGAGGTAACGATGATTGCCACTGGCTCTTGAGTAGCTTTCGCTAAACCAAGAGCCATAAAGCCGAGACCACGCTCATCAAAGTGAGTATGAATAAAAAAATTGGACTGTTCTGCCGCCTCTAAAGTTAAAGGAGTAGAACGAGAGCCAGGAGCGATACAAACATGCTTAACGCCAAATCGCTGAAGCTCAATCAATATGGTTTCTGACCAAATTCGATTGAGCACCGCTTGGTCATGATTCATGATGCGACTCCCAACGGGGGGTGATCAGAAATCAGCGTAAGTAACGTCGACATTTTCTTATCAAGTTCCGCCCACTCATGCTCTGCTACAGAGCCTGGCACAATACCTGCGCCCGCAAACAGTTGTACTTGGTCACCGAGCACAAGCGCACTTCTGATCGCGACACAAAACTCTGCTCGTTCATGGCTTATGTACCCCATTGACCCCGCGTACCAGCCGCGTGCAAAGGGCTCATTATCAAGAATAAACTGCATGGATTCTTGTCGAGGTAAGCCAGCAACCGCCGCCGTTGGCTGAAGCGCCGATAACAACTGAACACCGTTTATTCCCGTCTTTAGGCTCGCGTGAATATTTCGCTTGAGGTGTTGCACTTTTCGTAGCCTAACCAAACTTGCCTCGGCCTCCACTTCAACCGCTTCGGAATGTGGTGATAGGCGATCAATAATATCATCAACTACATATTGGTTTTCGTTGAGGTTCTTTTGGTCTTGGGATAACCAATTCGCCAACTCCATATCGTGAGTGGCATTGTCCCCTCGACCAATCGTGCCTGCTAACGCTTCGGTATGAAGTTCGTGCCCTACGCGAGAATACAAACGTTCTGGCGTAGAACCCATAAAGCTGTGTTTGCTGTCTAAGCTCAGCATGAAATGGAAACTATGATGGTTATTTAAGTAACTCGCTTTCAGCAACTGTGCAGCACTTAATGTGTTATCAAGCTGCACGGTAGAGCGACGCGCCAATACCACTTTCTTAAAATCATCATTCTTTATACCAGTCAGAACTTTATGAACTAACTCATTCCATTGAGGCTGACTTGGCGTATGAACAATAGAGCGGATGTGAGAAGAAATCGGAGCTAAGGTCGCGACCTCACAAACCAGTTTATTCAGTCCTGCTAGGGTTCGTGCTTTGTCTTCTGAAATATTAACTGCGAGAGACCATTGTTGGTCAAAACGAATTAACTCAATTTGAGGCAAAAAGAAGAAAGAAGGCATACAGCGACGATTCTTCTCATGCTGGCCGTCAAAAGAGCGTCCGCCCCAGACTCGTTGCCCTTCACCTAGAATGGTATAAGCAGGGCCTGGCTCAACAAAAGCGTGTAATTGCCCTAGTGCAACGACCTCTTCACGAGTATCGCGGGACTGCCAGTAAAATTTAGGGAAAAGTGGTTGTGCATCAAGCCAATCAATAAATGAGAAATTAGGTTTCTCGCTCAGGGGCTCGACCAGACGTGTTTGATTGCCTTCCGCTTGCTGAACTCGCTCGATAATTCTCTTTACGGCTTGATGGAACTGTGACAAATCAACCTCGTAGTATGTGAGGATAAATGGTAACTGACGGCTACTCTAAGTTTAGACCCAAAGCAAATCAAGGTCGTATGCGATCTTTTGCAAAATCCTGTGATAGCAAACGAGCAAAACTTAACCAGCAAACAGATAATTTACAGATATATATTCTAATAAAAAACAAATTATTGTATTTTAATAAAGAAATTAACGAATTTTTAGGAATTATACAATGCAAAATATCGGGATGTCGTCAAAACTCGATAATGTCTGCTACGACATTAGGGGTCCTGTACTCAAACATGCTAAGCGCATGGAGGAAGAAGGGCATAAAATCCTAAAGCTAAACATTGGTAACCCTGCCCCATTTGGTTTTGACGCCCCTGATGAGATTTTAGTCGACGTGATTCGTAATCTGCCGACTTCTCAAGGCTATTGTGATTCCAAAGGCATTTACTCTGCTCGTAAAGCCGTGGTTCAACACTATCAACGTAAAGGTATCCGCTCTCTAGATGTCGAAGATGTGTATGTGGGTAACGGCGTGTCTGAGCTGATCGTGATGGCCATGCAAGCGCTGTTAAATAATGGCGACGAAATGCTAATCCCAGCACCTGATTATCCGTTGTGGACAGCTTCAGTTGCACTATCAGGCGGTAAGCCGGTTCATTACCTATGTGATGAAGGTGCAGACTGGTACCCAGATCTTGAAGACATCAAAAAGAAAATCACACCAAAGACACGTGGCATTGTTCTGATCAACCCGAACAATCCGACAGGTGCGATATATAGCCGTGATTTCCTACTTGAAGTGATTGAAATCGCGCGCCAGTACAAACTGATCATTTTCGCAGATGAGATCTACGACAAAGTGTTGTACGACGGTGCAACACATACCTCAGTCGCAACACTCACTGAAGACGTGCTCGTCATGACATTCAATGGCCTTTCAAAAGCCTACCGCGTTTGCGGTTTCCGTGGTGGCTGGATGTTCCTAACGGGGCCTAAACATCTAGCTCAAGGGTACGTGAATGGCTTGGAGCTGCTTTCATCGATGCGTTTATGTGCAAACGTACCAATGCAACATGCAATTCAAACTGCGCTAGGTGGATACCAGAGTATCAATGAACTGATTTTACCTGGCGGACGCTTATTAGAGCAGCGCAATAGAGCGTATGAACTGATCAATCAGATTCCTGGTGTTTCTTGTGTCAAACCTAAGGGTGCTATGTACCTCTTCCCGAAAATCGACACAAAAATGTACAACATCAAGAACGATCAGCAGATGGTTTTAGATTTCTTAAAACAAGAGAAGGTCTTACTGGTGCAAGGTTCCGGTTTCAACTGGCCAAAACCAGACCATTTCCGCATAGTTACACTGCCACACGTTGAAGATCTAGAAATCGCCATTGGACGTTTTGAAAGATTCCTATCAACCTACAGCCAGTAATGAATCACTGGTAGTAATTAGTGCTGATCTCTCATATGCTTAGAGGAACTCCTAGTGAGTTCCTTTTTTACACCAGAAACGGAGAAAGCCATGAAAGAAAGCCATTTTTTCGCTCACCTGGCTCGAATGAAGCTGATCCAACGCTGGCCTTTAATGCGGTCCGTCTCACCAGAAAACGTTTCAGAGCATAGCTTACAAGTTGCTTTTGTCGCTCATGCCCTTGCCCTAATTAAAAACAAAAAGTTCGGCGGCAACCTTAATCCAGAACGCATCGCGATTCTTGCTATGTACCATGACTCCAGCGAAGTATTAACGGGTGACCTTCCAACCCCAGTGAAGTATTACAATCCTGAAATTGCCAAAGAATATAAGAAGATAGAATCGGCAGCGGAACAAAAATTACTCTCAATGTTACCGGAAGAGTTCCAAGATGATTTTGCCCCCTACCTTCTTTCCCACTCTGCACACGAAGAGGACGCAAAAATCGTCAAGCAAGCCGACTCCATCTGTGCCTATTTAAAATGTCTCGAAGAACTAAGCGCAGGCAATCATGAGTTCGCTCTGGCAAAAAAACGCTTAGACATCACTTTGCAAGAACGTAGAACGCCTGAAATGGATTACTTCCTCAATACCTTTGCCCCAAGTTTCGAATTATCGTTAGATGAAATCAGTTAGCTTACGGAGATAATCGTGTCGTTTGAATTACACCCGCAATGGCAAGAGCGCCATGATGATGAGCATAAAATACGTCGTGACGACCATCGAAGTCCGTACCAAAGAGACCGAGCGCGCATTCTTCACTCGGCTGCATTTCGACGCTTACAAGCAAAAACCCAAGTACACGGCAATAGCTTGGAAGACTTTCACCGCAGTCGGTTAACACACTCCTTAGAAGCGTCGCAACTCGGGACCGGTATCGTCGCCCAGTTAAAGAAAAAACAACCAGAGTTCCGTGATCTATTACCATCAGACAGCTTAATTGATTCATTATGTTTGGCGCACGACATCGGGCATCCTCCATACGGTCATGGGGGAGAAGTCGCTCTAAACTACGTAATGCGCGAACATGGCGGCTTCGAGGGGAACGCCCAAACCTTTCGTATCGTCACTAAGTTAGAGCCTTATACCGAGCATTTCGGAATGAATTTATCACGCCGCACACTGCTTGGTTTGATTAAGTACCCTGCCCTCATTAGTCAAACACGCTCCGTCAAGTTACCTCAACCAGCCGAGCACCAACGTAAACTAAAAGCAAAAGATTGGAGCCCAGCTAAAGGCATTTATGATTGTGATAAAGACTTATTTGATTGGGTAATTGCACCGCTTTCTGACAACGACAAGGCATTGCTTAGCTTAATGCGCTCAAAACCAGAATCGGAGTTTGAGCACAGTAAAACGCGTTTTAAATCACTCGATTGCTCAATCATGGAGCTAGCGGACGATATCGCCTACGGCGTTCATGATTTAGAAGATGCAATCGTGCTTGGTATGGTGACACGTCAGCAATGGCAAGAAGGCGCAGCAAGTCAATTAGCGGACTGTGGCGACCCGTGGTTTGAAGCACATATCGATTCCATCGGACAGATGCTATTTAGTGGTAAGCATCATGAGCGGAAAGATGCCATCGGTGGTATGGTTAACGCCCTGCTGACCAGCATTTCAATTAAGGCGGTGGATGAGCCTTTCAATAATCCATTACTGTCTTGGAATGCGTGTTTAGAGCCACAAATGGCACGAGCACTTGACGTACTCAAACACTTTGTCAGTACTTTTGTTATCCAAGTCCCGCAGGTCCAGATCGTTGAATATAAAGGTCAGCAAATTATTATGGACATTTTTGAAGCGTTAACAGCGGACCCAGAGCGCTTGCTGCCTGTTCATACAAAAGAACTGTGGTGCCAAGCGAAAAGCGAGAGCAATAAGATGAGGGTCATCGCCGATTACATTTCTGCTATGACCGATGGTCACGCGCAAAAGCTGCACCGTCAGCTATTCTCTTCCATCGTTCTTTAGTAACACTCAACCTTTCAAGTAATTCTTTTCAAATACGCCCGGCGGCATCTGGGCGATTTGGAATTCGATCATCTTTTCAAAGGCATGCATAAGCGGTGTAAAGTCTCTCTCGGGTTCAAGCAAGCGAAGCGAATGATAACCTGCCTCGACTGTCGATAAGCTATTCTCAGAGGGCGCTTTACGAATAGTGTAATGCCCTTGTAATTGCTTCGGTAATTGCACGGTTGGGAGTGGATGTAAATTGCTAGAAAGCCGCCACATTTTGTACGCTTTTTTCCACGTCCCATCGAGCAAAATCAAACGTATTTTCTTAGATACACTACGGCTCGCTTGATTAATTTCAGAGATGCATCGTGACTGTTCCGATGGGTAAAGAACAAAATGTTGATATGATTCATCCGCCAACAAGTGATTTAAGACATCATCACCAGAAAAGTCCTCTCCTATCAGACAAATACAGTTATCTAAACTCAAATTGAGAATCCGTGCCGTACCAAGCGGACGATGTTCTTCACTCGTGTGCTGAAGAATGATAAGTTCTACCTCGCTTGCCAACGGTACAATCCATTGGCAAATACACGCTTTTTGCGATTTTCCACAACGAGAACAATAACGAGACATAGAGTGAACCTTTATACCTTGCTGAGTATTATCAGCGTGATCTGTTTGATACTTCAATTCGAACCAATGGCAAGCCTAACCGAGTGGCACAGCTACAATATACGCCATGGCGAATGGTGGCGAATCGTAACAGGAAATCTCACACATACCAACTTTGCGCACTTAGGGATGAACCTGGCAGGATTGTGGATCATTACTTTTATTTTTCGTCCAAGCACTCGCAACTTCCTTATCGTTTTCTCACTCTTGTGCGCATTTGTTGGCGCAATGAATTTGTTTACCAACATGTCGGTGTACGTGGGATTATCTGGCGTACTACACGGACTATTTGGATTCTGGGCACTCAGAGAAGTCTTTGAAAGCAGAAGAAGCAGCTTGTTGTTGGTCGGCGGGCTTATTGCCAAAGTAGCATGGGAGCAGATCTATGGTCCATCAAGCAGCACTGCTGCGCTTATCGGCGCAAACGTTGCTATTGATGCTCATTTATTTGGCGCACTCGGTGGGTTAACAATGGCTCTAATGGAAAAAGGCTTTCGCCGTCGTTTATTCGGTTAAAAAATCCCGAACCACGAAAGAGGGGTTGGTTCGGGAAAGCAGTAATAGGGAAACAGATATTGTTCTGAATTCAGACTCAATATCTGAAATACATCAAGCTACAGTAAAATGCGGTCTTCGTTTTTCTTAACTGTCGCTTCACCAATGCCTTTTACGCTCTTCAAATCTGCTGCCGTTTTAAAAGGGCCATGCTCCTCGCGGTAGTCCACGATACTCTGCGCTTTCTTCTCACCAATACCTTTCAACATGGTCGCTATTTCTTCAGCAGAGGCCGTGTTGATATTTACGGTAATTTCAATTCCTTCATATTTGTCAGTGGCTGAATCCGCAGCCATGCTAAAAGGCGCAAAAACAAATAAGCACAATGTCAAAATCCATTTCATATTGAACATACAATCTCCAAAATAGTAGGCTAAAACTAGTCATCGGGAGCAAGTCACTATCAGTTAACAAACCTAGATGACCCGATATTCGCAATGACTGGTATCACTTAAACGCGCACTAATTTAAGTAATGCTTATTGATGATTGAAGTTAATAAAGACAAAAATAAAACGGACCGCTTATGCGGTCCGTTTTAGTTAACATGCAAATTACACTAATTGTGCTTAGTTGCTCACAATAAAGTACTCAATGTCAGTGTTTGCGCGCAGTACTGCTAGCACAGATGATAGGCCTTGCTGAGAAGATGCACGCTGCATTTGCATCGCAACTTGCTCTTCTAAATCACTATCTAGCTCAGCATTTACAGCATCAAGCTCGATGATAACAATGTTACCTTCAAGATCTTTAGACTGACCATATACTGGCTTACCATCGACTGGTTTTGCCATCGCGAATACCGTTGTTGCCAACGGAGAACGGCGATCTACTGTCTCTTGTTCACCAAATTCAAGGTTGTTTTCAGCAAGCACATCTGTCTTACCTTCTTTCAATGCAGCAACAACCTGTGTACCAAGTTCCATCGCATCTTGCTCACCCTTAACGCGAGAAAGCTCTGCAATAACCTGATCTTTCACTTCTTCTAGTGGAAGAACCGTCTCATCACGTGCATCTTCAACACGAACCACAATAATATGTTCAGGTGCAACTTCGATAGCTTCAGAGTTTAAGCCATCTTCTTTTACTTCAGGGCTAAGGATAGCTTGCATTACCGCAGGGTTACGAAGCACTTCAGGTGCGTCAACTTGAGAAATAAAGTCCGTTGTCTTCACTTCTTGGTTAACGGCTTGAGAAGCGTCATACAATGAATCTGGGTATTCAAACGCTACGCGTTCAAGCTCACTTTGTAGCTCGTAGAATTGATCAACCGCTTGTTGGTCAACCATTTCTTGTTTGATTTCAGCGGCTACTTCTTCAAATGGCTTCGCCACAGAGTCTTTTAGCTCTTTAAGCTTGATAATATGGTAACCAAAGTCCGACTTTACTAGACCTGACGTATCGCCTGGATTCTTCAACGCGAATGCCGCTTCTTCAAAAGCAGGGTCCATCACATCACGCTCAATCCAACCTAAGTCACCGCCGTTTTCAGCACTGCCAAAATCGTCAGATCTCTCTTGAGCAAGCGTCGCAAAATCTGCTCCCGCATTTAGCTCATCTAAGATAGCCTGCGCTTTTGCTTCATCGTCCCCTTCTACAAGAATGTGAGCGACACGGCGCTGCTCTTCTGAAGAATATTTGTTTAAGTGCTCATCGTAGTACTTTTTCACCTCAGCGTCAGAAACATTAACTTGTTCCTTTAGCGCTTCAGCAGACAGTTCGATATAAGCGACTTTAACCTGCTCTGGGCGAGTAAAGTTGTCAGGGTTTGCTTTGTAGTACTGTTGAATTTCTTCGTCAGTCAATTCAATGTTTTTCGCAAACTCTGCTAAGTCGATTTTAATCGTGCGAATATCACGAGTTTGAGTGAACAGCTTACCTTCTGCCTGTACTTCACCTGGCAGAATAAATTCACTGTTTTGTAGTGCATTCAGCAGTTGTTCACGAACCAATTCACGACGCATGTACTCAGCAAAAGAGTCTGGCGAAAAGCCTGCACGACGCAGAGAAGCTTGATAGATCTCTTGATCGAACTGACCATTAGATTGGAATTGAGGCATGTCTAGAATCATGCTGCGAACTTGAGTGTCGCTGATTCGCAGACCTAAAGCTTCTGCTTGTTGGTCAAGCAACACGTCATTGATCATTCGATCTAAAACGGATTTGCGGAAAGATTCAACATATGCAGGGTCAGCCAGCATTTGAGAGAAGTAGTCACCCAACTGAGCTTGCATACGGTTACGCTCATTTTGGTATGCCATCTCGAACTCACCACGAGGAATCTCAGTGTTACCGACTTTCGCTGCAGAGTTGTTGTTACCACTAACGATGTAGCTACCCACACCTGCAAATACGAAAGACAGGATGATAAGCCCAAGGATAATTTTGACCGCGATGCTATTCACGCCTTCGCGTAGTCGATCCATCATAATTTAACTGCTCTCCACAATTGAAGCCTACTGCTTCTATCTAATAGAAATAATGGCGCAATAATATCAGAAAAAGAAATGCGCATCAGTATGATGCGCATAATTTAAGAAAGTTCGGCTCGAAGTTTGTAAATTTTTGTTCGAAACTTATTGTTTGAGCAAAAGTTAAGCAAATGGCCGGTTACAGAATTAACGCTGTGATTAGTTACAAGCGTCTTTCAGTGCTTTACCAGCTTTAAAAGCTGGTACTTTTGCTTCTGCGATTTGGATTTCTTCACCAGTTTTTGGGTTACGACCAGTACGTGCAGCACGAGTACGAACGCTGAATGTACCAAAGCCAACTAGAGCAACTTGATCACCAGACTGAAGAGTACCGCTTACTGCTTCGATGAATGCATCTAGAGCACGACCCGCTGACGCTTTAGAAATGTCTGCATTTTCTGCGATTTGTTCTACTAACTGAGTTTTATTCACTGTAATTTCCCCTTTGTGTCATCTGTGATTATTTTTGTGATGACTTTCGTTCCATTGTTAAGAAAATATGCTCCATCCCTTATTCGTCAAGGGCTGGCAGCTATCGAAACTAACTTAGCGCCCAAAAAAAACGCTGACAAGCCTTTTTAGACTTATCAGCGTAAACTTTTACTTATTTTTGCTGCACATCACTATTTTTGAGACTCAAACTCAACGCCCGTCGGGTCTCGCTCTAGTGCGACTTTCAGTACTTCATCAATCCATTGTACAGGGATGACTTCCAGATCAGCGATAACATTATCAGGAATCTCTTCCAAATCACGCTCGTTGTCTTTTGGAATTAGCACAGTCTTAATGCCGCCACGGTGTGCCGCAAGTAACTTCTCTTTTAGGCCACCGATAGGTAGGACTTCACCACGCAGTGTGATTTCACCCGTCATCGCTACCTCTGCTTTCACAGGATTACCTGTCAAAGCAGAAACCAAGGCAGTACACATTGCAGTACCCGCACTTGGGCCATCTTTTGGCGTCGCGCCTTCAGGTACGTGCACGTGAATATCTTTCTTCTCGTAGAAGTCAGTATTGATACCCAGTTTTTCTGCACGAGAGCGAACTACTGTCATTGCGGCTTGGATAGACTCTTGCATCACGTCACCAAGAGAGCCCGTTTGCGTCAGCTTACCTTTACCTGGCATGGATTGAGTTTCAATCGTTAGCAGGTCGCCACCCACTTCTGTCCAAGCAAGACCTGTCACTTGACCAATTCGGTTACTTTCATCCGCTTTACCGTAATCGAAACGTTGAACACCCAAGTACTCTTTTAGGTTGTCCATCGTTACCGTGACTGACTTGATGTCTTTATCCAGCAAGATGTTCTTCACGGCTTTACGGCAGATCTTAGAGATCTCACGTTCTAAGTTACGGACACCCGCTTCACGAGTGTAATAACGGATGATGCCAATAATCGCAGAGTCTTCAATGATGATCTCATCCGGTTTTAGACCATTGCGCTTCACCTGCTTATCAACAAGGTGACGTTTTGCAATGTTCAGCTTCTCGTCTTCGGTGTAACCAGATAAACGAATAACTTCCATACGATCTAACAATGGACCTGGAATGTTCATCGAGTTCGAGGTTGCAACGAACATAACGTCAGAAAGGTCGTAATCCACTTCTAAGTAGTGATCGTTGAACGAGTTATTCTGTTCAGGATCAAGTACTTCTAGTAGCGCTGATGCCGGATCGCCGCGCATATCTGAAGACATTTTGTCGATTTCGTCCAATAAGAACAATGGGTTCTTCACGCCAACTTTCGACATCTTCTGGATTAATTTACCTGGCAATGAGCCAATGTAAGTACGGCGGTGACCGCGAATTTCTGCTTCATCACGTACACCACCCAGCGCCATACGAACGTACTTACGACCTGTAGCAGAAGCAATTGAACGACCAAGAGACGTTTTACCCACACCTGGAGGACCAACAAGACAAAGGATTGGACCTTTTAACTTATTGATTCGGTTTTGAACCGCCAAGTATTCAAGAATACGCTCTTTTACGCGCTCTAGACCGTAGTGGTCTTCATTAAGAATCTCTTCTGCTTTCGCTAAATTTTTCTTAACTTTTGAGCGTTTAGCCCAAGGCACGCTGACCATCCAATCGATGTAGCTACGAACCACTGTTGCTTCGGCAGACATTGGAGACATCATCTTAAGCTTTTGCAGCTCTTGCTCAGTCTTTTCACGTGCCTCTTGAGGCATTTTTGATTCGTCAATCTTCTTCTGCAGCGTTTCGAACTCGTCTGGTGCGTCTTCCATCTCACCAAGTTCTTTCTGAATCGCTTTCATTTGCTCATTCAGATAGTACTCACGCTGAGATTTTTCCATTTGCTTTTTAACGCGACCACGAATGCGTTTTTCAACTTGCAGCAAATCGATCTCTGATTCCATCTGGCCCATTAGGAATTCCAGACGCTCAGTGACATCAACAATTTCAAGTACTTGCTGCTTATCCACCAGCTTCAACGGCATATGAGCTGCAATAGTATCCGCTAAGCGAGCCGCTTCGTCGATACCGTTGAGTGAGGTGAGAACTTCTGGTGGAATCTTCTTGTTTAGCTTAATAAAGCCTTCAAACTGATTGATCGCACTGCGAACAATCACTTCTTGCTCACGCTCATCCAATTCTGGCGTAACCACAAATTCCGCTTCCGCTAGGAAGAAGTCACTCTCTTTAAAGTGATTGATTTTCGCACGTTGCTGGCCTTCAACCAGTACTTTTACTGTGCCATCCGGAAGCTTCAGTAGCTGGAGAATGGTGGCTACCGTACCTACTTCAAATAGGTCGTCAACCGTAGGCTCATCAGTATCAGCTTGCTTTTGTGCCACAAGAAGAACTTGTTTGTTGGTTTCCATCGCCGTTTCTAAACAGCTAATCGATTTCTCACGACCAACAAACAATGGAATAACCATGTGCGGGTAGACCACTACGTCACGTAGAGGTAGTACCGGGATCTCGATACGCTCGGAACGTTCCAAGTTCATATAATTCTCTCTTCCGCTTTCACGTTTACGTATTACTTATCGATTTATATGGGGGCTAATTGTTTGGATTCAATAAGAGAAATAAAAAAAGGAGGTAATTACTTACCTCCTTTTTCATTACGGCTGAATTTATTCTGCTCCAGCGGCCTGATTGTCTGAGTTGCTATAAATAAGCAATGGCTCTGACTCACCATTGATGACGGACTCATCAATCACGACCTTACTTACGTCTGTCGCAGATGGCAGTTCGTACATGGTTTCCAGTAATACGCCTTCAAGGATCGAGCGTAAACCACGAGCACCTGTTTTACGCTCCATTGCTTTCTTAGCGATAGCGCGCAGCGCATCTTCTCGGAACTCAAGTTCGGCGTTTTCAAGCTCAAACAATGCTGCGTATTGCTTGGTTAATGCGTTCTTCGGTTCACATAGGATCTGAATCAACGCTTCTTCATCAAGCTCAGTCAGTGTTGTTGTCACAGGAAGACGACCAATGAATTCTGGAATGAGTCCGTACTTCACTAGATCCTCAGGCTCAACCTGAGTAAATAGCTCACCCACGGTCTTCGATTCGTTTTTAGAACGAACTTCAGCACCGAAGCCAATACCTGTACCTGTTGCAACACGCTGCTCAATCACCTTATCTAGGCCAGCAAATGCACCACCACAGATGAACAGGATCTTCGACGTGTCCACTTGTAGGAATTCTTGCTGAGGGTGCTTACGACCACCTTGAGGTGGAACCGATGCAACCGTACCTTCGATAAGTTTTAGTAGCGCCTGCTGAACACCTTCACCAGATACGTCACGCGTAATAGATGGGTTTTCAGCTTTGCGTGAAATTTTATCAATTTCATCAATGTAAACGATGCCGCGTTCAGCTTTAGCTACATCGTAATCACATTTTTGCAGAAGCTTTTGGATGATGTTTTCAACGTCTTCACCCACATAACCAGCCTCGGTTAGTGTGGTTGCGTCTGCCATTGTAAACGGCACATCCAAGAATCGAGCTAATGTCTCAGCAAGTAGTGTTTTACCGCTACCTGTTGGGCCAATTAGAAGGATGTTACTTTTACCAAGCTCTACACCTTCACTCGTTGTATCACCATTGCGTAAACGCTTGTAGTGGTTATATACCGCAACTGCGAGCACTTTTTTCGCGTAATCTTGCCCGATCACATAGTCATCAAGGTGTTCACGGATCTGTTTTGGCGTTGGTAACGCTTCAGATTCTTTCTTAGGGAGAACATCCTTGATTTCTTCGCGAATAATATCGTTACATAAGTCGACACACTCGTCGCAAATGTACACTGACGGACCTGCGATTAGCTTGCGAACTTCGTGCTGACTTTTGCCGCAGAAAGAACAGTACAGCAATTTACCGCTGCCACTTTCTTTGCTTTTATCTGTCATTCGCTAACCTCTTAGCCTTTACTCTTCATGAATGAGTGTATATCAATTTTTGCCAAAATGCGCTGGCTAATTACTCGCCGCGGTGGCTTAACACTGCATCCACGATACCGTATTCCACAGCCTGCTCTGATGACATGAAGTTATCACGATCAGTATCGCGCTCAATGACTTCAAGAGGTTGGCCAGTATGTTCTGCTAACAACTTGTTTAGCTTCTGCTTAATGGTCAGGATTTCCTGAGCATGGATTTGGATATCAGAAGCTTGACCCTGGAAACCACCCAATGGTTGGTGGATCATTACACGAGAGTTAGGCAGTACGTAACGCTTACCTGGCGCACCACCTGCAAGCAGGAAGGCACCCATTGAACATGCTTGACCCATACATACAGTGCTCACATTTGGCTTAATAAACTGCATGGTATCGTAGATAGACATACCAGCTGTTACGCTGCCGCCTGGCGAGTTGATGTATAGGAAAATATCTTTATCTGGATTTTCAGATTCTAGGAAAAGTAGCTGAGCCACGACAAGGTTTGCCATGTGGTCTTCCACTTGACCCGTTAAAAAAATCACGCGCTCTTTCAGCAGACGTGAGTATATGTCGTAAGAGCGTTCGCCTCGGGAAGTTTGTTCAACCACCATTGGTACTAGCGCGTCCATAATTGGCGACATTGCATTTTTTTCTTGGTAGCTCATATTCTTATGTCCCTAAAATAAATGGCCCGGATGATGACTATCATACGGACCATTGTTAGCAGAATAGTTAACGTTAAGTCAACCTTCTACGCAAGATATTGCTTATTAAGCAGCAGGTTGTTGTTGGTTAAGTAGCTCGTTGAAGCCTACTTCTTTCTCAGAAACCTGTGCTTTAGCGATGATCGCGTCGATTGCTTGCTCTTCTAGAGCTACATTGCGCATGTTGTTCATCATTTCTTCGTTTTGCTCGTAGTAAGCAATAACTTCTGATGGATCTTCGTATGCAGTAGCCATTTCTTCAATTAGAGCTTTAACTTTCTCGTCGTCCGCTTTTAGCTCTTCAGACTTGATTACTTCACCTAGTAGAAGACCAACTACTACGCGACGTTTAGCTTGTTCTTCGAACAGTTCACGTGGAAGCTGTGCAGCAGCTTCTGGGTTACCACCGAAGCGTTGTGCAGCTTGTTGACGTAGAACTTGAATTTCTTGCTCGATAAGCGCTGATGGTACGTTGATGTCGTTTTGCTCAACTAGACCGTCAATCGCTTGCTCTTTGATGCGGTTCTTAACAGCTTGCTTAAGCTCGCGTTCCATGTTTTTACGAACTTCAGCTTTAAGTGCTTCAACACCGCCTTCAACAACACCGAACTTAGCAACGAACTCGTCGTTTAGTTCTGGTAGTTCACGAGCTTCAACTTTGTTCACTTTGATTGCGAACTTAGCTGCTTTACCTTTTAGGCTTTCAGCGTGGTAATCTTCTGGGAAAGTCACGTCGATGTCGAATTCCATACCAGCAGTTTTACCTGCGATACCGTCTTCGAAACCAGGAATCATGCGACCAGCGCCCATTTCTAGTGGGAAGTTCTCAGCTTTACCGCCTTCGAATTCTTCACCGTCGATAGAACCAACGAAGTCAATGCTTACGCGTTTGCCATCTTCTGCTGCTTCTTCAACTTCAACCCAAGTAGCTTGTTGCTTACGTAGAGTATCGATCATCTCTTCTACGTCTGCGTCTTTAACTTCAGTTAGCGGTTTTTCAACAGTGATGTTTTCTAGGCCTTTAAGCTCAACTTCTGGGTAAACTTCAAAAGTTGCAGTGAAAACTAGGTCTGAACCTTCTTTGTTTTCTACAGGAGCGAAAGTTGGAGCGCCAGCTGGGTTGATTTTCTCTTTAACGATAGCTTCGATGAAGTGGCGTTGCATAACTTCACCAAGAACGTCTTGACGTACTGCTTTGCCGTACATCTTAGCAACCATTTTTAGAGGCACTTTACCCTTACGGAAACCATCGAAACGACGGTTTTTAGCGATGTTGCGTAGTTCAGCTGTTACAGCGTCTTCGATGTTTGCAGCTGGAACAGTAATGTTTAGACGGCGCTCTAGGCCCTCTAGCGTTTCAACAGTAACTTGCATTATATATAAACCTCTAAAGTGGCTCGGTTTTCCGAGCGTATGAGCGAAACTCAGCGGAGCTTACGCTTCATCCTTGTGTAGTGTTCTGTCCGAACACCTAATTTAAATCGAGTATCGATACTGTTTGTCAGTACCGGACTAATCAGTGATATCTTCGATAAAATTACCAAAGGTATCTCCTATTAGCCTCAGGACAGAATTTTTAGACGCGACATTCTAGCGATCTGTCGCAACCCTGTCGAGCCAATAGCCACTATGTGGACATTGTCTGCGCTAAATTCTCGAATGCTGACCCATTTTTTCTTCAAAAATGCGATTCAAACACCGTCTAAGTATCGTCAGCATATCTAGAATGGGGACAATAGCGACTTTTTCAAGAGAATCGACCGGTTTTTTTATCGAAAAGCCTAAAAAGAGATCTTGCTCTTGTTTTACTCCACAGAGTTGAAAACTAAATCCCTAATCCTCCCTACAAACTATTAACATTTTCTTACGTGACCAAAGGAAAGGTTTAAGGAGTGTAAGGATGTCGCAAAAAAACCGGATTCTGCTGACTTTTTTTGCCTTCTATTTCCTTTGCGCAATCATAGGTGGTCATTGGGTTTGGCAGACTAGTTATCAATCATTGCTTGATAAACACCAGTCCCAACTTGAGCAATTTTCTAGTCATATTAAAAACAAACTCGATAAATACGCCCATATCCCTAATCTTCTGGCTAAAGATGACCCTCTCCATCAAGCGTTACTGCATCCAAATAACAGTGCCCAACTGGAACTCACCAATCGGTATTTAGAATCCGTTAATGACGTGATTGAAGCGGCAGATACCTATTTAATCGATCAATGGGGTACGACGGTCGCGGCCAGCAACTGGCGTAAAGAGCGATCTTTTATTGGACGAAATTTTGCGTTCCGCCCTTATTTCAAACAAGCAATCGTTGGGGAACGAAGCCAATACTACGCGCTGGGTTCGACTTCGGGTAAGCGTGGCTACTACTATTCTTATCCGATCATATACGCGGGTGGCGTCCTTGGTGTGGTCGTGGTTAAGATGGACTTGAGTAAGATAGAAGACAACTGGCAGCAGCCAAATAGTGTGTTCGTCGCGAGCGATCCGCACGGGATTGTTTTCATGAGCAGCCGAAGTGATTGGCTACTCAAAAGCTTACAACCACTGACTGAGAATGAAAGAAAACAAGTTTGGGCAAGCCGACAATACCTTGATGAGCCAATTGAAACTCTAGGATTGGTGGGCAATGTGGAGGAAACGCACTCTGAGCTTAAACAAGGTTACCCATATAACAAAGGGACCTTGGTGGTCTCTTCGTTGCCCCTACCAGAGCTCAAGCTGACCATCCGTGTACTATCTCCCAAGCAGTCTATCGTCTGGCTCACTATGGGTTACATTTTTGTACTTACTCTTGCATTCACAGTGTTGTTTTTAATTGGCCAGCTCATCTATCACCGTCAACAACGCCACTTACAACTTGAGAGAATTCAACAAGAGGCCAATCAAAAACTTGAATATCAAGTCATGGCTCGCACCGCAGAATTGCAAGCAGAAATCGCCCAGAGAATTGAAACCGAACAAACACTTCGCCTAACGCAAGACGAACTCGTTCAAGCTGCGAAACTAGCAGTATTGGGGCAAATGTCAGCCAGTATCAGTCATGAACTGAATAATCCACTTGCGGCCATTCGCAGCTTTGCTGAAAACGGCAAGCTGTTCCTCCAAAAAGAAAAATATGAGCGAGTGGAAGATAATCTAACTCGCATCTCAGCCCTCACTGATCGTATGGCAAACATCAGTCAGCAGCTTCGTTCTTTCGCTAAAAAAACCAGTGGAAACGAGCTGGCTCAATCTCGTTTGTTTCCAGTAATTGCCTCAGTCAAAGAGCTGATGAAACCGGCACTTAAATCTGCACGTGTCACGCTAGAAACGCAGGTACCAGAGCACGATGTTGAAGTTCAGATCAATATCATTCAACTTGAACAAGTGTTGGTTAATTTACTGACCAATGCGATAGAGGCTCTCAAAGAGAAACAAGACAAACAAGTACAGTTATCCATAGAGCAAGACGAACATGCCGGTTTGGTTTGGATTCATGTAGATGACAATGGTGCAGGACTTGGAGATTTCTCACTTTCGGACTTATGTGAGCCTTTCCTAACTACCAAACAAAATGGCTTAGGTTTAGGACTCTCTATCTCGCAACAAATCTTAGCCAGTATGAACGGAAGATTATGTGCCCAAAATCGAGAGCAAGGCGGAGCTCGATTTTCATTGTGTTTACCTATCACTCCTAACAACACAGAACAATCAAAAGGATGAGATCATGTGTCAGGTGTTTTTTATTGATGATGAAGCCGATCTTAGACTGGCAATAGAACAAACGTTTGAATTGGCAGATATCGATGCCACATTCTTTCCAGACGCTGAATCTGCCTTACTCGCCATTAAGCAGGGAGCCGAGCCAGGTGTGGTGATTACCGATATTTGCTTACCCGGTATTTCAGGGATGGATTTACTGAATACCCTTGTACGAAAAGACACCCATCTTCCCGTGATTATGATTACTGGTCATGGAGATATCTCAATGGCGGTGAATGCGTTACACCAAGGAGCGTATGATTTTATCGAAAAGCCATTCCCACCTGAGCACCTAGTTGAAACCGTCAAGCGCGCCATTGAGAAGCGCCAATTAACGGTTGAAAACGAGAAGTTACGCTTGTCTCTCAAGGCAAGTAAAACGCTCGGACCTCGTGTTATCGGAGAAACGTCTAGCATTCAAATGTTACGCGAAACCATTGCTCACATCGCCGATACTGATGCAGATATCTTATTGTTTGGCGAGACTGGTACAGGTAAAGAGTTAATCGCCCGCTCTTTGCATGAGCAAAGCTCTCGACGGAACCAAAACTTTGTCGCAGTAAATTGTGGTGCAGTACCAGAGAATTTGATTGAGAGCGAACTTTACGGGCATGAAAAAGGCGCATTTACTGGCGCAGAAAGCCGCCGTATCGGTAAGTTTGAATTTGCTCAAGGCGGTACACTTTTCTTGGATGAAATCGAGTCAATGCCAATCCAAGCCCAAATCCGCTTACTGAGAGTACTGCAAGAGCGTGTGATTGAGCGTGTCGGCTCGAATGAACTCTTGCCCTTAGATATTCGAGTAATTGCCGCAACCAAAGTCGATTTGAAACGCGCTGCTGAAGAGGGAACCTTTCGCCAAGATCTTTACTATCGACTGAATGTGGTTACCTTAGACCTCCCGCCACTGCGTGAACGGAAAGAAGACATCCCTGCCCTCTTCCATCATTTCCTATTGGTAGCGGCTTCACGTTACGGTAAAAGCTCTCCTAGCTTGTCATCCCACGACCTCGCCCAACTGATGAACCATGACTGGCCAGGCAATGTTCGCGAGCTAAGAAATGCAGCAGAGCGTTTCGTGCTATTGGGTAAATTAATTCAGTTAGGAGAATCGACTCCGGTTGCCAAGCCTTCTTCAAGTCTTGCAGAACAAGTAGCAGAGTTCGAGAGAGCAGCCATTGAAGGCGCATTACTGGAAAATAACGGCAGCATTAAACAGACAATGGCACAATTGAATGTGCCTCGAAAAACTCTGTATGACAAAATGCAACGCTATCAAATAGATAAAGAGCTCTATAAATAAAACGATTCTCAAGGATTGGTATTATATCCAACTTGAATCATAATTTTTAATAATTGATTCATCATGGTTGTTACGGATATGAACGAGAAAGTGAGAATACCGATCATTACAGATACCGTGATGGTAGACGGGCAATATCAAGAAGAGAGACGTTCAGGCGAGGAGCGGCGCAAGAATAAAAAGAAGTGGCGAAGCTACGAGCGGCGAGTCCACCCAGACCCTCGTAGGCCTAGCTACAAACCCATAGACGAAGAAGTGTGAATCATCACACCTCTTTTGTTTTTCTTCAAATATCTGGTGCCATTATTTAGTGATGATTTCTGGCCCCATCAAGGTCGTTGGTAACCAAGTCGACACCCATGGCACGTACGTTACAATAATGAGGAATAGGAACATCACCGCCACCCATGGCAGTGCGGCTTTTACGACATTCATCATCGACATTTTGGCGACACCTGCAGTAACAAACAAGTTAAGCCCAACAGGTGGTGTTATCATACCTATCTCCATATTCACCACCATCATAATACCTAAGTGAATTGGGTCGATCCCCAGTGCTATCGCAATCGGGAACACCAGTGGTGCAACAATGATCAATAAGCCTGATGGCTCCATAAACTGACCACCAATCAACAGCAATACGTTCACCACAATCAAGAAGGTGATTGGTCCTAGACCAGCTGACATCATCGACTCTGTGATCATTTGCGGGATGCGTTCTTCCGTGAGAACGTGCTTCAAAATTAACGCATTGGCAATAATGAAAAGCAGCATGATGGTGAGTTTACCCGCTTCATACAGCGTGTGTTTGGTGTCTTTATGAACGAAGGTTTGGAAGATTTTAACGAGCGCAGGTTTAGTGTTTTTCTTGTCTGCAAATGGCCCCATGTCCTGGTATACAAAGTTGGCAATAAAGAACGAGTACACAGCAGCAACTGCAGCGGCTTCTGTTGGGGTGAAAATACCGCCATAAATACCACCGAGAATGATCACCACCAGCAACAAGCCCCAGCTTGCATCCTTAGCTGCATCAAACGTCTCTTTCCAACCGACAAATGGTTGTTTTGGCAGGTTCTTAATACGGGCAGCAATATAGATCGCTATCATCAACATGACACCCGCTAGCAAACCGGGAATCACACCACCGAGAAACATGCGTCCAACTGACACATCGGTCGCGGCAGCGTAAACCACCATAACGATAGATGGCGGAATCAAAATCCCTAGCGTACCTGCGTTACAAATTACGCCGGCCGCAAACTCTTTTGAGTAACCGTTTTTGATCATACCTGCGATAACGATACTACCTATGGCAACAACCGTTGCTGGAGATGAACCTGACAGCGCGGCAAACATCATACACGCGACAACCGAAGCCATCGCTAAACCACCACGGAACCAGCCTACAATCGCAATCGCGAAACGAATGATCCGTTTCGCTACACCACCTGTCGACATAAAGCTTGAAGCTAAAATGAAGAATGGAATTGCTAATAGAGTGTAGTGTCCAGCAAATGCATTAAACAACGTTTGAGCAACAGACGCCAAAGACGCATCCGAATGAATCAAAAGGAAAAGAATACTGGAAAGACCCAGAGAAACTGCGATTGGCACGCCGACAAGCATGAAACCAATCACCATCAAAAATAGAAATAAGATATCCATGGCTTATTGCTCCTTGCTCTTAGAATTGTCTGAGGCCTTTGGAGCCATAAGATCACCGGCATCACTCATCTCTTCTTGAAGCGCCTCTAGCTCTTCTTCCGCTTCATGCCCTGCAATCAGTCGGTCGAGCTTTCCGGTAGCAATTTGCCATGTTGCCTGAGCAAATCTCAGCGTTAGCAACGCCATACCAAGCGGTAAAGCGAAATAAGGAATAAAACGTGGCAGCTTTTCGTAACGCTCTCCCTCGTTTAACCAATCCGCCATAAACTGAAGCATTTCCGGCATTGGAATATCATCCGTTTCATACCACGCTCGGTCTGTGGCGAACGGATACCAGTAGTTCCAAGAGCCAATTAAAAGCAAAATAGAGAAGGCTAAACAGCATATTGCAGCGAATAACGCCAAGGCTTTTCGTTTGCCCTCTGGCACTATGTTGATAATCACATCAACACCAATATGAAAGTGTTTTTTCACACCGTAAGAAGCGCCGACCAACACCATCCATGCGAACATAAAGACGGTGAGCTCAAGCGCCCAAAGAATATTGTCGTTAAAGACATAACGAAAGATGACATTGGCAAAGGTTAACAAGGTCATGGCACCTAAGAAGAAAGCAATCAAAGTCTCTTCAATGGCATCGGTGATTCGTCCAGCCTTGGCAAAAAAAGTCTGTTCCATAATTACATCACGTCGTCTGTAGGGGAAAAGAGCCCCCTCTAATCGAGAGGGCTAAGCGTGCTAGGCGTTATTATTTTTGGTTAGAAGCCAAAGCGGCTTCAATTAGGTCAGAACCAATGTCTTTTTCAAACTTCTTCCATACTGGCTGAAGTGCAGTGACCCATTCTTGGCGCTGTTCTGGCGTTAACGTGCGAACCACACCACCAGCTTCGATGATGTTGTTTTTGTTCGCAAGGTTCACTTTGGTCGACTCAGCATTACGCTGCGCTGTCACCTCTTGGATGATTGTGTTTAGCTGCTCGCGCTGATCGTCTGGTAAGTTTTTCCAGAAGTCGTTTGACGTCACCACTAGGTAATCCAGAATCCCGTGGTTCGTTTCCGTAATGCCATCTTGAACTTCGAAGAACTTTTTGCCGTAGATGTTTGACCAAGTATTTTCTTGACCATCAATAACCTTAGTTTGCAGGCCACCGTACACTTCTTTGAATGACATTTTTTGCGGGTTTGCGCCTAGCTGTTCAAACTGAGCAACGAGAACGTCAGAAGCTTGAACACGGAACTTAAGCCCTTCAGCATCGGCTGGAGAAATGAGCGGCTTGTTGGCTGACATTTGCTTCATGCCATTATGCCAAAACGCAATACCTTGTAGACCTCGTCGTTTCATTGAGTTTTTCAGCTTTTCACCGGCTTCAGAGTTTTGGAAGCGGTCAACAGCGTCGACATCGTCGAATAAGAAAGGCAGATCGAAAAGGCGGTACTTTTTGGTGAATTTCTCAAACTTAGAAAGAGAAGGTGCAGCGAGTTGAACATCACCATTTAGTAGTGCTTCCAACACCTTATCATCATCGTAAAGCGTTGAGTTCGGAAACACCTGCATACAGACTTTACCGTTCATCTCTTCGTTAACGCGTTTTTCAAGTAACGAAGCCGCAATACCTTTTGGGTGTTTGTCCGCGTTCGTTACATGGCTGAACTTGATGACCGTTTCACCTGGGTCACAATTCGCGGCAGCGTTAAAGCTCGTTACAGCAAGCGCAGAGACAGATAGTAGAGTTAGAGGCTTAAACATTATTATTCTCCTTGTTGAATCACATCCCATCCCGTCCATGAATAACTAGGTATTAGGCGATGGGTACGGATGTTCAACAAAGAGCAATTAATGGACCATGTTAAAATTCATATGCATTTCAATAAATTAACAAAGCCCATTAACATGAACACAGAGTATAACGAGTGAATTCCACCCAAGAAAAAGATTCAAATGGGTGGGAAATGACCCATTTATGAAGAACAGCTTATCTCCATTTTCTTCCCCCATTCTGGTGGCAATTTCGCGTAATCATCAAACTCGGGTTGCTCATCAAATGGGCGCTTTAACAGTTCGGCCAATCGGTGTAATTCGCTAAAGTCCCCTTCTTCCGCTTTATCAATCGCCAACTGAGCCAAGTAGTTACGCAAGATGTATTTGGGATTGGCTTGACGCATCTGTTCGCAACGCTGTTCGGCTGAAATCAGCTCCCCTAGTTCATCAACCTCTAGCTCACATCGAGCTAAGTACAGATCAAGCCAAGCTCGCGCAGCTTCTCGGTCTAGAAACAAGTCGATTACGGCTTGAGAAGAATCAGTATCAAGATTTGAAAGCGTTCTAAAGAAGCGAGTGTAATCCGTTTTATTTTGGTGAAGGAGCTCAAACATTGCTTCAAATAAACGTCCATCTTCCGCGATCTGGGTTTTTAAACCCAACTTCTCACGCATTAGGCGGCTGAACTGCTGACTCAACCGGACTTCAAATTGGCTCAACGACGCTTCTAAATCTTCTCGCTCAACGAGTGGCGATAGCGCATGCGCGAGCGCTGAGAGGTTCCAAAGCGCAATTCTTGGCTGTTGGTCAAATGCATAACGGCCTTGGTAGTCGGAATGATTACAAATATATCCCGGCTCATAATCATCAAGAAAACCAAACGGGCCGTAATCAAACGTTTGACCAAGGATCGACATGTTGTCGGTGTTCATTACCCCATGAGCAAACCCATACGCTTGCCAATAAGCAATCATGTCCGCTGTTTTCTGAACAATTTCACCAAACATTGCAGCGTATGGCTTCTCTGCCGACGCACAATCAGCAAAGTGCCACTCGATCACTTTGTCCGCCAGCAACTTCTGCTCTGCCAATTGATTGGTATAGAAAAAATGCTCGAAATGGCCAAAACGCACGTGGGTCTCCGCCATACGAATCAACATTGCGCCGAATTCTGTTTTCTCGCGATAAACCGGCGTGTCACTGACCATCATGCCAAGAGCACGAGTCGTCGGGATCCCAAGCCCTGCCATGGCTTCACTACATAGATACTCACGAATGGTTGAGCGCAACACCGCCCTGCCGTCCCCCATTCGCGAGTAGGGGGTTAGCCCCGCGCCTTTAAGGTGAATATCAAACCAAGTGCCATCTTGATGCTCAATTTCCGCCAACAGCAATCCACGTCCATCGCCCAAGTCTGGGTTGTAAACGCCAAACTGATGTCCTGCGTATTTCATCGCCAGAGGGCGAAACGGTTCGAATTCGCTTTGCCCAGAAAAAACCGCCAATAGCTCATCGCTTTGCTCTGCTGGTAAACCAAACTGCTGCGCAAACTCACCATTCCAAGCTACCCAACGAGTGTTATCCAAGGGTTGCGGCTCGACCAAAGTATAGAAAGCTGACGGTAATTGACTAAAGCGATGGGTGAAACTGACCCGTTGCCAAATGGACATGTGGGGTTCCTTAATAAAAAGAAGTACTGCTGTCAGTATACGTGTGAACGTCACTGTCATTCAGCCATGAAATGGGCATGGGTATTTTGCGTGAATAACGCGAAGGCGGTAGGAAGGTATTAACCCGCTGCATACCACCTCACAAACGGAAGTGGCATGTAAAAGCGATCAAATGATTAAGCGGAAAACTCTTCACCCGTTTTTGGTGGCTCTGATGGTGTATCAAAACGAGCGCGTTCAATGTCCACGACCGTTTTATAGCTCAACGATAACAAAGCCAACTGGTACGCACCGAAAATACCATAAGCAACACCCACAAGACTCAGCATGAAGAGGTTAGTAAAGTGACTAAAGATAAGCTGACTGAGCAATCCCGCGCCCAATGGAATTAAGCCCATCAAAATGAATACTTGTTTGTTGTATGGTCTGCTTTGGTTCCACGAACGACGCAAGCTGCGCGGCTGATGATCCATTGCGGTCGCTGGCAACACGAACGACCAGCGCGCCATCACCCAATAGCCCGGAATGCTTGCAACCGTTGTGATAAACGCCATGGCGACAAAATCAGGTTCACCACTTTCTGCAATATAGAGAAACGACAACACAAAGATTGGGATACCAATGACGAGCATCATCATCAACCCAAATAATATCCACCAGCCAATGAAACGGAATTCTCTGGCTGACAAGCGAAATACATCCAACGCTGAGTGCATGTAATCGCCAACCAAATAAATTCGGTGTACACGCACAGCCGCCATCGCGGCAACAAGTGGGTATAAAATGATTGTGACGAAATAAAATCCCGCGATGTTTCCTTCTTGAGCGTTCGCTTGATCTTGCCCCGTCATTTCAGGATACATAAACACAAAAATTGAGTGCACGATGATCAATGGAATACAAGCAATGACAATTGCGAGTAGGTTCCTTCTGACCATCACTGCTGCTTCTCGGCATATTGCCGAAACAGAAAAGTCCTCGGTTGACATACAACATCCTTAATTTATAAAAATCTGCCCATAGGGTAACCGCTGAATAGAAAAATCGCTTTAAAAATAATGAGAAACACATCTCATAAGATAATGAGAGACACTAGGAAGTAAAACAGGCACAAAAAATAAGCCACTCAATGTGAGTGGCTTATACCGTAATTCGATATCGTTTTAGACGCGGCGTCGCCAGCCCAATGCAACAAGTAACATCAGAGCCCAATAAGAAACACTGCCACTACCTTCAGAGTTCTTGAATGTCGTTGTTTTCAAAGAAGCGACAACCGTCACGGTCACTTCACCTATTGCGGTAGCACCGTTGCCATCTGAAACCGTATATTGCAGCTTGATGTTATCAACCGCACTATCCGGAGCTTGAAAACGAATTTTGCCATTTTCTACACTCGCACTTCCCACGCCCGTTAGGTTCTGTACGCTTTCTACAACCAGTTTATCGCCATTCACATCCGAATCATTGCCAGCAGCATCAATCACAATGCTTTCACCAACGGCAACGGTCGCCGTATCTGCTAGCGTGACTGGCGCTGCGTTTTGCATGGTTAAATTGACGGTAGCACTGGAGGTTTCATTACTTGGATCAGTAACGGTTAGATGGAATGTCAGAACCTCACCCGCTTTTATACCTTGAGGCACTGTAAAGCTTGCCGTAGCACTGGTCGAATTTCCGATAGAAACTGAAGTACCAGCCAATTGCTCCCATCGGTAGTTCAACACATCGCCATCCGCATCTGTGCTGTTTGCCGCCGACAATGTTACTTTCTGCCCAGCAGTAATCTTTTGGCTATCCACATCGATGAGCGCTTTTGGTGCTTCATTACTACCAAGTACTTCGACCTGCACGCTCACAACCGAAGACGAATACACGCCGTCCGTAGACAGCAAACGATATTGGAAGCTGTCCAAACCAACGAAGTTAGCTTCAGGTTGGTATTGGTTGCCAGAAATGGTGCCGTGCTCAGGCTTCTGCACAATGTCCACATTGAACTGATATCCTAAGGCCATGAAATCATTGTCCATCAAGTTCAGATCGATTGGCGTATTCTTATCGGTTTGCAGTGAGTCAGCTTTCGCTTCAACAATGTTGTTCGCCTCCACATTCAAGAGTGCTGCAAACGGAACATAAGAGAACCCGGCTTGCTCTAAACCAAACGTACCTATCTCATTGTAATTACCAGTCCACATTACAGGCAGGGATGATTTTTCAGTTTTTAGTAAGCGGCCAAAGTCAAAGTTCGATTCAAATTCACCGCCTTCTAATTCCACTACTAACAGGTGCTGACCCGCACTTAATTGGCTCGGTTGAGGGAATAAAATTCGGGATGGCTTTTGGAAGCTACCTTGCTGTAAAAGTTCAGCATTGTTCTGATCCAATATTAATCGGTAGCCCACGTTACCTGAGAATGGGAATCGCCATACTCGATAAGTCATGTCACTTTGAACGCTATTGCTTTGCGCGTAAAGTTGAAGACCATCAAGCTTTGTCTCAGCATTCAAATCCAATGATACCGCCAGGGTGTTACTGCCACTTGCGTACACATAACCTTGGTGAAGAGAGTTCAACCATGCCGATTTATTTGGCTCGTTTATATGCTCAAGAGAAAAACTGCCGCCGTTGGTATTGCTGGCAATGTTGGAAATACGAACCCCAGTATCAAACCCGGCGATCGCTCTCAGACCCGGGGTCGATGTATCTGAAATGACATTGCCACCATTAGGATACAAATCGCTGGCATCACTGCTTCCATCATGTTCTAACTCATTCAGACCGTCGGCCTGCATGATTTGAACCTGCATCGCGCCAACATCGTTAAAGCGATTTTGGACATTAACCGACGTCGCTAGTATGCCTTCTGCCGCCAATGCTCGGTCGTAACCGCTAAAGGTACGGTTTTCCAAATAAACGCGTGGGCCAAACTCTTTCAAGTACGGGTCGAGATACACCAGTTTGACATCGTCGTTATTCACGGAAATAGGCATCGGGCTTTCATGAGTGATCGTTGGTACAACGAAACCAGCGGCGTGTTTACTCCAGGCGCTCATGTTCACTGGCGTGTCTCCTGCGTATGAGTCTCCCGGTTTCTGTGCCCATGAACCACCACCCATCACGCCCCAAGAACCGATCGAAGCATCACTGTTCCTTGCGTACAAATCCGGCAAGCCAAGCATTAAGTGGCCAAGCTCATGTACGATCACGCCTAACGTCGCTTGATGATCAACTTGGTAGTCAGCAAACACACAATAATCGGCAATTTTTTTGCCATCTAGGGCCACATCATCGTGAGAGAATTTATGCGGCCAAATAGAAGGACGATCAAGGAATCCAGTTGAACGGTCGCCACCAGCAAAAATAAACATCACTGACAACTCTGACGGTTCTACGGTACCATTTTGATTGCTGTCGTAAGCCGAAAGATTAAAGTACGGATCCAGTTTTTGATACGCTTCGGTGAAGACCGCATTCAACTTGGCAGTGCAAGTCTTGTCAGTTGAGCTAGAGTGGCAATTTGGGTGGCTTTGCGCCACGGTCACATTGATCACACCATCATTCGCGGCACCATAACTCTCAATCGCAGGGACAACTTTGAATTTCCCTTGAGAGTTTTTATCAAAATAATCGACAACGCTTTGGCCATCGGTATTAAACACACGTTGTTCGAAGTCATGCACCATCGCTTGATCATCAAAGGAGACTTGCACAACCAACAGTGGTTGCTGCTTCACCGATGAGCTACTCATCGCCTGATAACCTTGCGCCGAACGCAATAGATTTTGGCGCGCCATCGGTTCAATGGTTTTTAGAGAAGATAACTGCGGCTTAACTTGTAGATCCGGGCGAAACTTCGCCAATTCAGGCGCATCACTCGATTGAGTTTTAGCAACACCCGTCGAGCGTAACGTTGGGATGTCTGACTCGCGCTGAATCTGTGCAAAAAACCAAATGCCATCTTCATGAACCAAGGCATTACCTTGTTTATCTTCAAACCAGTGGAAATCGGCAGTGCCGCGTAAAATTGCCTCACTAGAGGTACCATCGCTCAACGCAATAGTATGCCAAACTGGTGATGGCGGAGTAGTTGCCATGCTCTTACCTGCAAGAAGCGCAGTTAGCATAGTCAAGGCGAGTGTGTTGAATTTCAAAGTACGGCTCCATCTTTTCGATTCGTTTAATACCAAGCACAGCCAGTACACAATAGCCCATAAACATAGAATGAAGTTGAGTGGCTAACGACTAAGGCTGGTATCAATTCGCTCAGATAACACAATATTATTTAGCATCACGTTACAAAAGCGTCGGATGCCCAAATACTTTTGTAAGTGTGGCTTCCGAGGGTATAAATTGAGTGAATGAATAGTATCGAAACAAAAGGAAGAAGAAATAAACTTCTGCGACTTTGTAGATAAAATTGGGCAACGTCCCACATATTTTATAAATGTACGAGCACTGCTATTAATCAGTGCTCGTTATGGTCGGTGGGGTGCAGATAAACGCTACTTTAACCTGTAAGAACGGCGTCTTCTGGGTATTTGATTAAGGTAGGCTCAGGGCGGGCCAACATGTAGGCAAGCGTGAGTGGCCCGATACGACCAATGATCATTACCACGATCATAATGTACTTGCCAGGTTCAGAAAGCTCTGCCGTCAAACCAGCGGTAAGTCCTACCGTCGCAAATGCGGAAATGGTTTCAAACATGACCTTATCAAAGCTTGCCTTCTCTGTGAGCATCAATAAAAACATCGCGCTTGTCAGAATGGCGCCGCTCACAACGATAATGGCGAGTGACTTAGTCACGGTTTGCCAGTTTACGGTTCGTTTAAACATAACCACATGTTTCTTTTGGCGCAAAAAGGTCCACGTAGCCATGAACGCAACGGCAAATGTGGAAACCTTAATGCCACCCCCCGTTGAGGTGGACCCAGCACCAATCAACATCAGAACAATCATGATCAATAAAGCTGGCTGGGTAAACTGCGCCAAGTCGACACTGTTGAACCCGGCCGTCCGAGCACTAGCGGATTGGAAGAATGCCGCCAACCATTGACCAGCCAAAGGTAACGATTCCATTGTATTTGGATTACTCCGCTCGAGTAACCAAAACATCACCGTCCCAACAAAGAGCAATATCGGTGTCGCGATAAGCATGATTTTGGTATGAAGATGCAAAAAGTGGAAACCTTTACGCCAGTTCAGCCAGATGTCTCCGACAACAGTAAAACCAAGCCCACCAAAAATGAATAACCCGGCCAGGGTAAAGATAACCAGCGGGTCATTCACAAAGCTCATCATACTGTCTGAAAACAGAGCAAACCCTGCGTTGTTAAACGCAGAAATCGCATGAAATAACGCGTAAAACATGCCAGTTTGCCAGCCCATTTCAGGAACCCAACGAACGGAAAGGAAAATAAACCCAATAGATTCCGCGACAAGCGCAAAAATCACAATCCGCTTCACCAGTCGGTTTAAATTGACCTGTCGATCTTGCCCTAGCGCTTCTTTCGCTAACGCCTGCTGGCGTAAGCTTAAACGCACACCAAACATATAGAGTAAAACCGCCGACAACGTCATCTGTCCCAACCCACCGATTTGCATTAAAAACATCAGCAAGATTTTTCCGGCTAACGTAAAGTGTTGCCCGGTATCGACAACACCAAGCCCTGTCACACTGATGGCGGATGTTGCGGTAAACAAAGCGTCCGTTATCGAAAGTCCCGTAACAGAAAAAACCGGCAAGGTTAACAGCACGGCAGAAGGCAGCAACACACCGAGAAAACTCAGCAATATAATCCGCGGCTCGTTACCCTTACCTTTTTCTCGTTTACCATCTGGCGCGTAAAAAACGCCTTTTTGATGAAACTGCGTCATAGTGATTTTAATTTATTTGCCAGCGCATCTTGCGGGCCAACCACAATAATGAGATCGCCAATTTCCAGCTTGGTATTAAGGTCTGGCGCCTTGGTTATTTCTGGGCCCCGTTTAAACCCGAGTACTTGCACACCGTCGACTTTGCACAGTGCGAGGTCACTTAATGTCTTACCCATCCAACGAGATCCAATCACAAACTCCGTCATGGCCAAGCCACTACCTAAAGGGTGGAACTCAAGGACCCGTTTATCGAGCATTTTACGCGCGACACGTATCCCCATGTCACGTTCAGGCATGATAATGTGGTCCGCACCAATCTTTTGCAGGACACGCGCTTGAAATCGATCGTTGGCTTTAACCCATACTGACTTCACTCCCGCTTCTTTGGCGATCAGTGTGGCGAGAATACTAGCGTTAACGTCCGCTCCGATAGCAATCATCACCATGTCGTAATCATCAAGCTTAAGCTCAGCAACCGTCTCTTCGTGAGTACAATTAGCCACAATTGCCTGACTAACAAAACTGGCAGCTTCTTTAACTCTGTCTTCGTTGATATCAACCGCTAAAACTTGAGCTCCTGAATCTTGTAGCTCTTTACACACTGCCAAACCAAATCGGCCAAGACCAATAACGGCGAATTGCTTATCACCTGTTTTCATTTATGCCTCATCTTATGCATTCACTAGCAAGCAAAAAAGTCTGCGCCCATTCCTAACCTTGTGCAAACCTGAGGACAGAGAATTGACAAAAGCTTTACGAAAGCTGACTCACTTTGAGTGTTAAGCGTATGACATAAATTAACTTTTTTCCTCATTACGGCATAAAAGCCAACACTGTCAACCCATGAGTGAATCTCCCTAAAACGCAAAAAGCCGCAACAATGCGGCTTTTGGATCGTAGAGATAAAACAGGCTATTTTGATTCGCGCTTATCGTGCGGTTTACGCTTGTTCTTAGGTACGTAATTTAAAATAGAAATCGGCACTGGCTTTCTTGGTGCAAAGCCGTCAATTTCCACTCGCTCTAGCAAGTGCCCTAAACGGCTCTCGATCATACAAAGGTTTTTAAAGTCATCTTTTGAGACTAATGAGATCGCTTCACCTTGTGCGCCAGCACGACCAGTACGACCAATACGGTGTACATATTCATCTGCTGGATACGGTAAGTCGTAGTTAATAACAACGGGCAAGTTATCGATATCAATACCGCGCGCTGCAACACCAGTTGCGACTAGGTACTGGATTTCACCGGCTTTGAACTTTTCTATTAATTCTTGGCGAACACGCTGATTACGGCCACTGTGAAACGCTTCAGCCACAATGCCGCGCTTTTCAAGTTGGCTAACAAGCTTGGCAGCACCGTGTTTGGTTTCAATAAATACCAGTACTTGTGACCAGTCGTTTTCTTTGAGCATGTGACTTAACAGCGACGACTTCATGTCCTTATCGACGGTGGTGATCCACTGCTTGATGTTCGACTTAGATGCACTGTGTTTTGCAATCGTGATCTCTTCAGGATCAATAATCGCGTTTTTCGCCAAATCACGAACAGGGTTAGATAGCGTCGCCGAGAACAGCAGACTTTGAACATGTTCTGGCATGCAATCAACGATCTTATCGATCGCATCGATGAATCCCATGTCCAACATTTTGTCCGCTTCATCAAGCACTAGTATTTCCACTTCATCAAAGTGAATAGCGCGTTGACCGTACAGGTCAATCAAACGTCCCGGCGTACTTACCACAATATCGACACCCTCGATCAAGGCTTGTTTTTGTGGCGCATAATCCACACCACCAAACATCGCCATTGAGCGCAGCGGTAAGTTTTTACCATAAGCTTCAATGCTTTGATGAACCTGAAGCGCAAGTTCGCGTGTGGGCGTAAGAATAATAGCGCGAGCGCGTTTTTTACGTTGCGTTTCGCCTTGACTAAGCTTTTCTAAGATTGGTAGAACAAAACTGGCCGTTTTACCTGTCCCCGTTTGTGCTGCAGCAATTAAGTTGCTACCACGCAGTACGATTGGAATGGCTTTTTGTTGGATAGAGGTCGGTTTTTCATAACCTAGCGCTTTTACTGCATCAGTAATCGATGCGCTTAAACCAAGCTTAGAAAATGGCATAGAAACGTCTCAACAGAGGAAATGGGCGCGTAGTGTATCAGAATCCCAGTGAAGTAACAGAAGGATTCATGCGCGTAGAGCCCGATAATAGAGCGCTGCATGATTTACTCGCAACATCACATTTCTTGCGCGTGAATCTAGTTATGCTGCTAACGTGTACATTACTGGGAAACGTTATGGACGTATTACTGCTGGTTGGATTAATCGCACTCAATGGCGCGTTTGCGATGTCAGAGATCGCTCTAGTCGCAGCCAAAAGCGGAAGGCTAAAATTAATTGCAGAACACAACGCCTCTGCCGCTTTAGCGCTCGAACTTAAAAACAATCCGACTCAGTTTCTTTCCACGATCCAAATAGGCATTACAGTCATCGGGCTATTAAGTGGTATTTTTGGTGAAGCAACGCTTTCAGTACCATTCGAAAATTGGTTAGTAACCCAAGGGCTAGAAAGAGAGATAGCCACGGTACTTTCAACGATGAGCGTCGTGCTCATGATCACCTACTTCGCGATTGTGGTGGGAGAACTCGTTCCCAAGCGCTTTGCACAAAACAACGCAGAAACCATCGCTATTATCGTAGCTTATCCGATCCACTGGCTCGCCAAGCTCACCACTCCTTTTGTCTTCTTATTGACGTTTTCAACCGATACTTTTCTCCGATTATTGCGCCAAAACGACAGCAACGGTGAGATTGTTACCGAGGAGGATATTTTTGCTATTGTTAGCGAAGGCTCTGAGTCCGGTGCGATTGAGCCACAAGAGCAATTGATGATTCGCAACTTACTCCACCTTAACGATCGTTTAGCATTATCGTTAATGACACCACGGTGCGATATCCATTACCTGGATGCCAACCAACCTATTGATGTCATCCTTACTGACCTTCGCCAAACCCAACACTCCGTATGGCCAGTCTGTAAGGGTAGTTTGGACAATATTATTGGCACCATTTCATCCAAAGTCCTGCTCGATGAATATGACGAATTGTCTATCAGTAAACTGGCTAAACAGCTCAAGCGCCCACGTTTTGTACCCGAGTCCATGAAAGGGTTACCTCTCCTTAACTACATGCAACAAACCAGTGCGGAAATGGTCTTTATTGTCGATGAGTATGGTGATGTACAAGGCCTAGTAACCCTTTACGACTTGTTAAAGTCAATTGCTGGAGAACTGGGCATGGCACCACAGCAAGTGTGGGCCAAGCAACAAAAAGATGGCAGTTGGTTGATGGACGCGTTGATCCCGCTCAATGAGCTCAAGAATAAACTCGAACTGAGCAGCATAGAAGGCGAAGAGCGAGAAGGCTTTCAAACATTAAATGGGCTTTTGACATGGCTTTATGGTCGAGTCCCAAATGTTGGGGAGCACATTCACTACCAAGGTTGGCGATTTGACATACTCCTCGTTAAAAAACATCGCATTATGCAAGTCAGAGTCACCAAAGACACCGATACACCAACCAACAATAGCGAAGTGGAATAAAGCACGGCCCTATCCCATCAAATTGGGCTGTAAACCTTTCTCTAGTTTTTTCCGTACTTTATAGGAAACATCATTAAGCGTGATTTTTCCTGTATTGTGACGATCGATACCCGCATTTTGTCGGTATGCAATCGAGCCTTGCTTGAACAAAACGAAAGAAGACGGTTTGCCAATCGCAGCAGGATAGAGAATTGCCATATACGCATCTTCCAGACTATTGATTTTATGGCGATATGGCCAGTAATAGGCTTTTACATAGTCAAGTTGCTCGACCGCGCTCATCCTCGCAAGAGTTTTCGTACTCACTCCTAATGACTCAGCGGTAGAGGGCATAAATTGAATTAACCCTGTCGCCCCACTTCCTGAACCATTTTTGATGCTTGGACTGAAGGTTTCAGCGGTTTCAAATGCCATGCAGGCCATCAGATGATTAGGGTTGATCTCCAGCTCTTCACTAATACGAATGACTTTGCATTTGAACTCTGGAGAAACTTTGCCTCCCCACGCCACCGCGTTCTCGGGATCAACAACCGAAGAGACTGTTGACGCGTCGTGTTCTTTGACAATTCGAGAAAGTAAAGGAAGTGTTTGGCGCAGTCGATGGTTCGAACTCACCAAGCGAATTGATTTGGCAAGAAACTTATCTTTTTTTTGGTGCAGTTTTTGGAACTTTACTAATTTATACAGTTGCTTATAAACCGTTTTCACAACGAAGCCGGATTTAGGGAACACTCCCAAAATGTAATCCATTTCCTACACGTTTAATATAAATATCAGCAACAATGAGTATGTATGTGATCATAATCACTATAAATTTTCTCAAATTCGATACACCTCGAAACAAGTGGTCAAGATGTCTCCAGTAAGCTCGAAGTACAAATAAAAAGGTATTGTCGAGAATAAAAAAGGTCTTACCAATTTCTCGGTAAGACCTAGGTTTACGCATCCTCAGCTAAGAGAATTTATACTCTTACAGTTCCGCTTCTCGAACCAGCTCAGCGAGCGTCGACAAACGTTGTTCGCTTTGTTTTACGTAAGGGTTGTTTGTATCCCAAGCGTACCCAGCCAAAATCGCGCTAATCATCTGCTTAATACGTGGATTCGGGTTTTGGTAGAAAATCACATCTTGCAATGTGCCGTTGTACCACCCCTCCACATAAGTACGGAATGTGTTCACCCCCACCATCAAGCGTTCCGAATACTCTTCTTGCCAGTCAACCACTTCACCATTTAATTGACGAACCACGCAATCGGCCGCAAATTCCGCCGACTTCATGGCAATGGTGACACCAGATGAAAACACAGGATCAAGAAACTCGCCGGCATTACCAAGCAGTGCGTAGTTTTCAGTCGCTAAGCGTTTGACGTTCGCTGAATAGCCACCCAACTCGCCTGCTGGATTTGGGTAATTCGCATTTCGCAACAAAGAAGCCAACCCCGGCTCTTCATTCGCCAACTGCTGCAAAGCTGCAAGCTTATCCTCTGGGTATCGCTCAAAAAACTCAGGCTCACCCACCACACCAAACGAACATGTACCATTCGAGAATGGAATTAGCCAGTACCACACATCGTGATTTTCAGGATGCACGGAAATCAGAATTTTATTACGATCGTACTCTGGCTCTTGTGGAGAGATACGATCTTCAATGTGAGTAAATATCGCTTTTCTTGGAGGAAGACAAGAAGGCTCTTCAAGATCCAACAAGCGTGGCAAAACACGGCCAAAACCACTCGCATCCAAAACAAAATCAGCTTCGATTTGATAGGTCTGTTTATTCGGCCCAACAACTTCTAAGCGCGATTTTTTGCCTTCAAACGCCAAGCTAACTAGCTCATGTTGATAACGAATATCGACGCCCTGCTCTGCGGCACTGTCGGCGAGCACTTTATCAAAACTGGCACGTTGCACCTGAAACGTCGTACCCGGCCCTGGGGTATATTTGTCCGTAAAATCGAACTGGGTGTAAACACCATTGCGACGAAATGCAGCGCCATCTTTATATTGGAAGCCAAACTGCTTTACCGCATTGGTCATTCCGGCTTGCTCGACAACTTCCATACATGCAGGAAGCAGGCTTTCTCCGATAGAGAAACGTGGAAAGGTGGCTTTTTCTATGACAACGACATCTATGCCACGCGATTTTAATAACGCAGAAACGGTGGAGCCAGATGGGCCCGCTCCTACGACGACAACTTGCTTGAGCTCTGTTTTCATTCTGAATTTAGTTTGCTTGTAGTTTTAATAAGGTGTGACCAAGGCCAATGTTGTCGGTTCTTTCGACGACAGATAAACCTGCCGCTTCGACAATTTCTAAGAAATCATCACTGCGATAAAAACGACTATTGCCGTTGGCTAAACAGGTAAAGTAGAGAGAGGTTGCATTAAGACTATAGGAAGCACCCGCGTATTTTTGGGCATCCCAAAATAGCTCCAATACGTAAATAGTATCTCCCTTCGTTAACTGGGCTTTGACTTTTTTAAGGATATTTAGGATCTCAATTGGGGAAAAGCAATCCAAGAACTGGCTCATCCACCATACGTCAGCATGCTCAGGCAATGTTTGTGCTTTATCAAGCATGTTAGCAGGGTATGAACGTACACGCTCGGCGAACTGGTTTTCTGAGACATTTGACATCGCCACTTCTAGTTGCTGCGGCAAATCGACAATAGTAACTTCAACATCTGGATCATGCTTACAACACTGAATAGCCCATTTCCCGGTATTTCCGCCAATATCCACGAGGTGCTTTGGCTTGCTTGCAAACACTTCTTTGAGCAGTAATGGAAACGAGCGATCCGAATAGAAGTGATCGAACTTAAACCAACTCTGTTTGGCTTGGTCTGGCAGCGTCGACAGACCTTGATAAATCGTCTCCCAATTGCCCAACTCTTTCAAACCTGAAGGCTTACCTTCTTGAATCGCTTCCGTCAGATGCATCATCGCGGCGTAACAGACATCAGCCGTAAAATCCATGTTTGCGTTCGTCATACCATCGTGAAGAAGGTAAAAACCAAGGTTCGCAAGCGAATAGTTAGGTCTTTCCCATAAAACAATATGTGCGCTAATCGCCATATCCAACAATACTTTGACACCATATTCTGACACGCCCGTTTTCTCGGCAATGTCCGTGGCACTCATGCCTTGTGAACCGGCGCTGTCTAGCGCGGCTAAAATACCTAAATCTCGGAGCGTTCTGGCGGTCTGGAACACGATTGGTGCAAAAGATAACTTCTGAGCTTCTGTTTTTGCTTCAAAAGCATTAAAAGGGTCATTATTTTGATTTAACACGGAAAAACCTAACTGCAATTAATATTTTTATTGTTTAGACTGAGAGCCTAACAATGCAATAGCTCGTTGAATATCAACATTCAAGTTGTTTATCCAACGATTGTAATTGCGATGGATTTTGCCATCACTGGCTTTTAGATTTACTGAGTTGAGATAAATAATTGAGTAATATTTGTTGTTATATGGAATTTTTACTTCTGCAAAGTGTTTACGAACGTGAATTTTTGCAATAAGAACGCCTGGGCTTACTTCTTCAATCGTCCAACCTCGGTTGGTTGCCGATTGCACAATGGCCATTTTTACTTGTTTATTTTGAAGATCATAAGCAACTGGAGTATCCTCCACATTCATTACAGGTTGTACTCGTCCACAACCGACAAGAAGCAAAGTTAATAATAACGAGACATAAAGCTTAAAACGCGACATGATAATTTCCTTTTTTATTATGACTTTGGGTAAAACCCAATTTGTATCGAGCTGTAAAATAAACAATTTAACCCAATATGCCAAACTCGAAGATCAACATTTCGTTCAATATTGATGCGTGGACTGCGAATTCATTCGGTTTATCCGAATCCAATGAATGGAAACAATGGGCAACAGAGATAACATGGCCAGAAGATGGCAAAATCAATGTTGCGGATATTCCTGCGATGATGCGCAGAAGAATGAGTCCACTTAGCAAACTGGCAGTGCAAACGGCAATCGAATTACTTAATCAAGATCAGGTTGATTACCTCGTATTTTCGAGTCGTCATGGCGAATTGCATCGCAGTGTTGCGTTAGTTAAAGATATTATTAACGGTGAAGAAGCGTCTCCGATGGCTTTTTCTCAGTCAGTGCACAATACCGCCGCAGGGCTTGCCACTATCGCAACTAAACAACCCATTCCCCTAACTTCTATCGCTGCGGCAGAAAACACATTCCAAAGCGCAATATTAGAAGCATGGCTGTTTTTGTCCGACAATCCTGACAAAAAAGTACTGCTTGTTGATTTTGATGAGCCTATGCCTGACTCTTATTTAGAATATGAAAACCAACAATACCAAGGGTTTGGACTTGGCTTAATACTTTCTCATGGAGACAATTTCGCGATACAAAGCTCCATAAACGCAGAATGTTCCGGTCATCCTCTTCCTCAAGGTTTAGTATTTTTGCAACAATACTTGTTAGATAAAAGCCAGTGGACTATTTTCGCTCCGCATCAAGCTTGGGAATGGCACAAAAAATGATTCGCTTAAATCAGTATTGGCGTGTGCTAGCAACAGGCTTTTGTTTTTCAGTATTTGGGTTAGGTGGTTTAGTACTGAGCTTCATTGTTATTCCGACCATTCGTATTTTTGTTTCAGACCAAACGGAACGCGAATATAAAGTTCAAGGTGCGATTCGATATTCATTCAACACATTTTGTAAATTGATGAAGTTGAGTGGCGCAATCGATTATCAAATTATTGGCGCCGATATTCTTCAACAAGATCGTAATTGTTTAATTGTTGCCAACCACCCTAGTTTAATCGATTACGTTCTCATTGCTTCACAATTAAATCGCTGCGACTGTTTAGTAAAATCGGCAATATGGTCGAATCCTTTTATGAAGCACATCGTAAAAGCAGCCGGATATATTCCCAATGAAGCACCGGATGATTTATTAGCACTTTGTGATGAACGATTTAACAAAGGCAACGTGTTGCTTATATTTCCTGAAGGAACAAGAACAACACCAGGTGTAGAGCCGAAATTACAACGCGGTGCAGCACAAATTGCGGTAAGAACAGAACGAGATTTAAGAGTTGTCCATATTACGGTAACGCCAAGTTTCCTCACAAAAGAGAAAAAATGGTATCAAGTACCGGCAACAAAGCCCTTTTTCAGGGTTGAAGTTAAGGATAAAGTTGAGATTACCCCCTTTATAAAGCAAACTACGTCGCCGACAATAGCGGCGCGACGCTTACAACAGCACCTAGCTGAAAACATTTTTCCAGAAAACTTTTATTAATAAGCAGGTCCCAGTGGAACAGTTACACAACGACATTAAGCAACTTATTATTGATGCTTTAAACCTTGAAGATTTAACCGTAGATGATATTGAAACGGATGCACCACTTTTTGGTGATGGACTTGGCTTAGATTCTATCGACGCGCTTGAGCTTGGACTCGCAATAAAAAAACAATACAACATCGTTATTGATGCCGACGACTCAAATACGCGCGAACACTTTGCGTCTGTAGCAAATCTAGCGAAATACGTTTCTTCTCAAACTAATGAATAAGTTGTAGGTATATTCATGACTGATGTAAATAAAGATCAAGTATTTGAACAAGTTAAAGATGCGCTTGTTGAGCTGTTCGAAATTGACGCAGCCGACATTCAATCAGATGCGCACTTATACCAAGATCTCGATCTTGATAGCATTGACGCCGTTGATTTGGTCGTACACCTACAGAATGTCACTGGCAAAAAAATCAAGCCAGCAGAGTTTAGTGCAGTAAGAACCGTTGACGATGTGGTTAACGCTGTTACTGAGTTATTGAAGGAAAGTTAATGCGCCAATTGCTGACTGGTCTGTCTGCAATTGTACTGTTTGCCTACCCCTTCGCCGTCTATTTCGGTATAGATAAATTTGGCTTGAACTTAGTTGGGGGCTTGTTAATTGCTGCGTTACTTTTGCGTATTTTCGTCGCAAATAAGACCCCACTAAAAGAGTTTAAGTTCTTGGCGCTCGTTACGGGCGCTGTTGGCATTGTCCTAATTACGCTTGGCATGGTGTTTAAACAACATGGGTGGCTCCAGTTTTACCCTGTCGTTGTCAATGTATGTATGCTGTGTGTATTTGGACTGAGCTTAAAACAGCCGCAATCGATCATAGAGAGGCTTGCTCGCTTGCAAGAACCCGACCTTCCGGCTAGTGGCGTGGCTTACACTCGCAAAGTGACGATGGTTTGGTGCGCCTTTTTTACGCTCAACGCTGCCGTTGCACTCTATACCTGTTTCCTACCAGTAAAAATATGGACGCTTTATAACGGCCTCATCAGCTACTTACTTGCTGGTGGCTTGTTCGCTGGAGAATGGATCGTGCGTCAATTTGTTCGAAAGGAACACTAATCGTATGAATACAACGTATTCGAGCTTTACCTCCCTAGCGACCTTGTTCATCGCAGAGAGGTCTGAGCAATCCCCAGTCTCTTACGATCGCGACACGGTTATCACGTGGGGTGATTTCCAGCAGCACGTCGCAACACTTGCTCAGCAGTTAGAAACCCAACCAACGCAAAACATTGCGTTGTGTTTTGGCAACAGCTACCTGTTTGCCGTTGGCTTTTTTGCTTGTTGTTATGCAGGAAAATCCATTGTATTACCTGGTAATTACCAACCAGAAGCACTCAAAGAGCTCAGTGAGCACTACGATTTGTTGCTGCATGATGCCGATGTCTCGGCTCCAGAACTCGTGAGCTCGCTTTTGATCGAAGCTCAATCATTGCTAGAAACCACCGTGATTAGCGAGCCAGAGGCCAAACAACCTTATTTTTGGCGTGAATTAAACCTGGCGGAAATACCAGTAACGCTATTTACTTCGGGTTCAAGCGGCACACCAAAAGCCATTGCAAAAACGCTGAAACAGCTCGATATCGAAGTTGCTATTCTAGATAACCTGTGGGGCGACACGGTTGCCAGCACACGCGTTGAAAGCACCGTTTCTCATCAACACATTTATGGCTTGCTGTTCCGCGTATTGTGGCCTTTGTGCTCTGCACGTCCATTTTCAGCACACAACCTTGAGTTCCCAGAGCAAATTGTCCATCACGCTGATGCTGACACCACGCTAGTAAGCAGCCCTGCGTTACTAAAACGACTCAGTGAAGAGCATAATCCGGTTGCAATTCGGTGCGTATTCTCTTCTGGAGGCCCCTTGCCAAACCAAGCCGCGCAACACAGCCAGCTGTTGTTTGGGTCACTTCCTATTGAAGTTTTTGGCAGCACAGAAACCGGCGGCATCGCTTACCGTCAGCAGCATGTAGCCAGCACTCCTTGGACGTTATTCCCAGGTGTTGAAGCCGAGCTTAACCATGAAAATTGTTTAAAGCTCCGCTCGCCACACATTGATGAAAACACTTGGTACCAAACTGCGGATGAATGCTATTTCCATGATAGTATTTCTTTTGAATTGCGTGGACGCACTGACCGAATCGTCAAAGTCGAAGAAAAGCGTATTTCCCTTGTCGAAGTGGAAAAACGTTTAGAGCAATTGCCGTGGGTTCAAGAAAGCGTGGTGATCCCAATGGAAGAATCTGGTCGCCTCACGTTAGTCTCGATCATCGTACTTAACGATAAAGGCAGCGATGTGCTTAATGAACTTGGTAAAGGCAAGTTTTGGCTTGAGCTTCGCAAGGCACTGCGCAATTGGCTAGAGCCGATCGCTATCCCGAGAAAATTCCGAGTGGTCGACGAAATTCCATTGAACAGCCAAGGCAAACGCCAAGTTGCTGAAATTGAAAAATTATTCCAATAAAGCTAGTAACATGGAAAAAAGAAAACCAACTATTCAGAATATTGATGTGAGTGACCACACCGCGGAGCTGTCGCTGCGTGTGGATGCTGACATCTTAGATTTCCAAGGTCATTTCAGTCACTTCCCTCTTTTACCCGGCGTCACTCAAATTGACTGGGCGTTGTTCTACGCCGTTCAATATTTGAATACTCCCAAGGTATTTAAAGGAATGGAAGTCATCAAATTTCAAGAGCCGATTCTGCCAAACACCGACGTTTGTCTCTCACTCTCTTGGGACAATGAGCGTGAGAAATTGACCTTTAAGTATACATCGAAAAGCGGTGAAACCTTGGTGACTCACTCGTCAGGAAAAATGAAACTGGGTGAGTCACGTGAGTGATTACCGTCCCTGTTTTTTAATTCCTTGCTACAACCACGGCAGCACAATTGCAGACGTGGTTGCGTCGTTATCCTCTTTTGCTTTGCCAGTGCTGGTCGTGGACGACGGCAGCAATGAAGACACCAAACAAGCGCTTTCAGCGTTGAGTGAGCAAGGGCTGATAAAACTGATTAGTTTGAGTGAAAACCAAGGCAAAGGTGGCGCGGTGATGGCTGGCCTACATCAAGCTCACCAACTTGGTTTTACGCACACCATTCAAATCGACGCAGACGGTCAACACGACCTAGAAGCATTGCCGAAGTTGCTCAGCGCCAGCAAAACAAAACCAGATAACCTGATTTCGGGCCAACCGATATACGACGAGAGCGTACCTAAATCCCGTTTGTATGGTCGCTACGCTACGCACGTTTGGGTGTGGATAGAAACCTTGTCACTGTCTATCAAAGACAGCATGTGCGGCTTCCGCGCCTACCCAGTGGCGAAAACGGTCGCCGTGTTGAACAAGGACAACATCGGCAAACGCATGGATTTTGATATCGAAATTCTGGTGCGAATGTACTGGGAAGGCGTCGATATTGATTTTGTTCCAACGCGCGTGATCTACCCTGAAGGTGGCATTTCCCACTTCGACGCATTGTGGGATAACGTCAAGATAACCTGGATGCACACTCGCCTATTTTTTGGCATGTTGCCGCGCATTCCTTCGCTACTCGCCAGAAAGCGCCGTCACACAGACGACAGTAATGCCCACTGGTCGAAACGAAAAGAACAAGGCACGATTTTAGGCATCAAAACCTTACTCGCGGTATACCGCTTGTTCGGCAGAAAAGCGTTCGACCTGATTTTGAAGTTAGTCATGCGCTACTACCACTTCACGGGTAAATCTGCCCGTGAAGCGTCTGAGATTTACCTGAACAACTTACAGCACTACGCAACGCAGCAGAACATCCCACTGCCAAAACAGTTGGACAGCTATCATCATCTGCTTTCTTTTGGGCGTACCATGCTCGACAAACTGGCAGCATGGCAAGGTGACTTTAATGTCGACAGCCTAACCATTCACGGCCAACATCATTTCGAAGAGATGGCGCAGAAAAAACAAGGCGTGCTCATTTTAGGCTCGCACCTTGGCAATATCGAACTCTGCCGCGCGCTTGGTCGTCGACACTCTCATGTCAAAATCAATGCCTTGGTATTTACCCAACACGCTGAACAATTTAATGCGGTAATGAAGGCGGTAAACCCAAATTCGGAACTGAATATGATTCAAGTCAGCTCAATGGGACCAGACACCGCGATTCTGCTTCAACAAAAAATCGAGCAAGGCGAATGGGTAGTGATCGTTGGCGATCGCACTTCCACCAGCAAAGAAAATCGTGTCGTTTGGGCAGATTTTCTTGGTAAACCTGCACCATTCCCGCAAGGCCCATTCATGCTGGCCTCGGTATTAAAAGCGCCGGTTTACCTACTCTTCGGCCTACGCGACGACGAAGCAAACACTCCGCATTTTAATGTGTACTTTGAACACTTTAGTGACCAAATCACGCTACCGCGCAAGGAGCGTCAGCAGGCACTAGAACACGTTGTTCAACAGTACGCACAAAGATTAGAACACCACACACTGCAAGCGCCGTTACAGTGGTACAACTTTTTTAACTTCTGGACTTTAAGTAATCAGCCACATGACAAACAACAATAATCACAACATCACTTTTGGTGCCCAATCTTTAACCATCGAAGATGTCGTTGCCATTGCTCACGGTGCAAAGGCAAACATGAACACCTCGCCAGAATTTACCGCGAAAATTGATCGTGGCGTGGCGTTTCTGGAACGATTACTGAAAGAAGAAGGCGTTATTTACGGCGTGACTACGGGTTACGGCGATTCATGTACTGTGGCGATTCCACCCGCTCTTGTGGATGAACTTCCGTTGCACCTTACGCGCTTCCATGGCTGTGGCTTAGGTCAAATCCTTTCTCATGAGCAAGCTCGCGCGGTGCTGGCAACCCGTTTATGTTCATTGTCGCAAGGCGTATCTGGCGTGTCTCACGATCTGTTGAACCAAATCGTTACGCTTATCAATCACGATATTGCGCCGCGTATTCCACAAGAAGGCTCGGTGGGCGCAAGCGGCGATTTAACGCCTCTGTCTTACCTAGCGGCGACCTTAATTGGCGAGCGTGAAGTGCTTTACAAAGGCGATGTGCGACCAACACAAGAAGTATTTGCAGAGCTGGACATTGAGCCAATTCGCCTAAAACCAAAAGAAGGTTTGGCGTTAATGAACGGTACATCCGTGATGACTGCCCTCGCCTGTCTTGCCTACAAACGCGCAGAATACCTAGCTCAGCTATGCACCAAGATTACTGCGATGGTCTCTGTGGGTATGCAAGGTAATGACTTCCACTTTGATGAAGCGTTGTTTGCGGTAAAACCTCACCCTGGTCAACAGCAAGTTGCGGCTTGGCTGCGTGATGATCTCAATGCTGAGCGTCCGCCACGCAATAGCGACCGACTGCAAGATCGCTACTCGCTGCGTTGTGCGCCACACGTAATTGGCATGGTGCAAGACTCACTGCCTTGGCTACGTCAGTTGATTGAGAATGAACTAAATAGTGCCAACGACAATCCAATCATCGATGGCGACAACGAGCGCGTTCTGCACGGCGGTCACTTCTACGGTGGTCATATCGCAATGGCGATGGATACGTTGAAAGCGAACATTGCCAACTTAGCTGATTTGCTGGACCGTCAGATGGCGCAACTGATGGATTACAAGTTCAATAACGGCCTACCGTTTAACTTAACTGGTGCAGAAGGCGAGCGAAAACCGATCAACCACGGCTTTAAAGCGGTTCAGATTGGTATCTCAGCTTGGACGGCAGAAGCGTTGAAAAACACCATGCCAGCGAGCGTTTTTTCTCGCTCAACCGAATGTCACAACCAAGACAAAGTGAGCATGGGTACCATCGCGGCTCGTGATTGCTTACGCGTACTTGAGTTAACAGAGCAAGTTGCTGCGGCTTCTCTCCTAGCAAGCGTTCAAGCGGTTGAGATTCGTCGCCGTCATAACGAATTGGACGAACACCACATGAGTCAGAGTTTGCGAGTAATTCGTGACGCCGTACTGAGCGAGTTTGAATTTGTGATTGAAGATCGCCCATTGGAACAAGATTTGCGTCATTTCATTGAACGCATTCAGCAACGTCATTGGCCACTCTACGCGGAGGTATAATGCAAGAGCAGGTTCTCTACCCGTTAGAAGTAGAGGTGACAATGGTCACCTCATTCCAAGATGCTGACCCGATGGGCGTGATTTATCACGGCAACTTCTTTCGATATTTTGAAGAAGCACGTCGTGTGCTGATGGAGAAGCTCCAATACAACTATCGCGATATGCAAGACTCTGGGTACATGTGGCCGATCATCGACACGCGCGTTAAATACGTGAAGGCGATTCCGTTTAATCACACCATTCGCATTACCGCGCAACTCACTGAGTGGGAAAACCGCTTACGTGTGGATTACGTGATTTACGACGCCGAAACGAATCAACGTATGTGCAAAGCGTATACAACGCAAGTCGCCGTATCCATTGAAAAGCAAGAGATGTGCTTTGTTTCTCCAGCTGTTTTTTTAGATAAAGTAGAGCAATGGCACAACCATGGGAGCCTGAACTAATGCAAAAGTGGTTACTCTCTTTTTTGCTGATATTTTCTGTTCCAGCACTGGCCACACCGACTGCAAACGTAACGGATTTGGCATCGCTTCAGCAGCAGTTGTCTCAGCATGAAATCGTACGCGGAGATTTTACGCAGCAGCGTCATCTGGAAATGTTCAGTCAACCTCTAACCTCTAAAGGTCAGTTCACACTGAGCAAAACACATGGCTTGTTGTGGCAACAAACAGAACCTTTCGCAGTCAATTTGGTATTGACGGAAAACAAACTTCGTCAGACTTTTGCCGACCAAGCACCGAAAACGATCTCTGCACAAGAAAACCCAATGGCGTTCTACTTTAGCCATGTGTTTTTATCCGTGTTCCACGGGGATACTTCTGCACTGCAAGAACAATTCACACTCGATTTTTCAGTTGAGAACAATCAGTGGCAGCTCATTTTAGAGCCAAAACAGTCGCCATTAAATGCGGTGTTTAAAGCCATCACCCTTTCAGGTAAAACGCACATTGATCGCCTAACCCTACAAGAGTTGCGTGGCGATAAAACCGAAATCACGTTTACGAACCAGACCTCTCTACCTCAGGAACTCACGGATGCCGAAGTCGCTCAATTCCGTTTCTAAACTCAGTCTCGGCACTCACACCTTTGCTCTGGTTTGGCTCAATCTCGTTGTTTTAGCGGGCGCGTTGCTACTCAAACAATGGGTTTGGAGTGCAGAGTCTCCGATTGAGACCAACATTTTAAAACTGCTGCCTAAGAACCAACAAAACCCGGTGGCTGAGCAAGCCTTTGAGTCGGTCTCGGCAAGTATGAGCGACAAAGTCATTTTCGTGATCACAGCGCCGGACAAAAATGCCCTTTTTGCAGCGGCCGCTGAATTTGATAAGGGGTTACGACAAAGTAATCATTTTCGCGATGTGGTGGGAAAAATCTCACCTCAAGAGCAGCAAGCTTGGGCAAGTTACTACTTTAAGCACCGTTTCCAATTGCTGACGCCTGAGCAACGAGAGCGTTTAAGCAAAAATCCAGAACAGCAAGTGCAGCATGTGATTCAGTCTCTGTACAACCCGTTTTCTGGAGTGACTGGGCAAGAGTTACAAAATGATCCTTTCTTGCTATTTCGTGATTATTTAAGCCAAGTTACCCAGCAATCGTCCTCTTTCCGATTGGATAATGGCTATCTATCCGTCGAAAAAGACGGTGCTCAATACTTGCTTATTACTGCTGAGCTTAAAGACTCGCCTTATAGCCTAACTGGGCAGCTTGCCGTCCCTGACATTCAAGCGCTAGAACAAAGCGTCGTGCAGAAATATGGCGCTGAAGTGGCACATACTGGCGTTCTATTTTACGCCGACTTTGGTACGCAAAGCGCCAAATCGGAGATCAGTACCATCGGTGTGTTCTCTCTGCTCGGTATCATTGCATTATTCGTGTTGGTCTTTCGTAGTGTGATGCCACTGTCTCTGGCACTGCTTTCCATCACCATTGGTTTGCTCGTTGCGTTGTCCGTTACGACGTGGATTTTTGGAAAAGTCCATCTGTTCAGCTTAGTGTTTGGCGCAAGTTTAATCGGCGTGTCTATCGACTACGCATTCCACTACCTAACCGAACGTCTTGCGGCGGGAAATGAATGGGATAGCGAACAAGGGTTAAAGCATATTTTCATAGCTATCACACTTGGCTTAATCACCAGTTTGATCGGCTATTTGGGCATGTTAGTTGCGCCGTTTCCTGGTTTGCAGCAGCTTGCGCTGTTTTCATCCATTGGTCTGATTGCCGCTTACATCACCGTGGTGGCTTGGTATCCGATACTGGCTCGTAACCCATCGCGATCCATTTCGACATTACCGGGACAATCACTGTTGGCGAAATGGTTAACGCTTTGGAATCAACCTCGAATTAAAGTCGGATTGCCGATGTTATGTGTGGTTGCGAGTGGCTTTTTCTTGCTGCAATTGAACTACGATGACGACATTCGTCTGCTGCAAACGATGCCGAACGATCTCAAGCAGCAAGAAACCTTGATTACGACGCTCAGTGGCATGCAATCTTCGCAGCAAATGTTGGTCGTTACCGCCGACGATGACGAAAACCTAATGAAAAAGCTGGAGTCTTTGACGCCAACATTAGAAGCGTGGAAAGCGGACAGCACCATCGAAAGCTACCAGAGTCTGAGTCGCTACTTGAGCTCGGTGGAGCGTCAGCAACAAGACTATCAATTGATTCGCGATCTTTACGCGACACAATCCAGCCCACTAGCTTCCGGACTGAGCTTAAGTAAAAAGCCTAAAATGGACGCCGACTTTATCCTTGTCACGGTTGATCAGTACTTGCAAAACCCAGTATCAGCGCCTGTGCGTTTTCTCCATTTGCGTAAGATCAAAGGAAAATCTGCAACGGTAGTGGTGTTAAACCAATTGCAAGACTCCGCCGTTGTTAAGGCATTTGCCAAATCGCAGTCTGATGTTGTTTACCTAAACAAAGCAGAAGAAATTTCCGCCCTATTTGGTGAATACCGAATCAAAATCATGGAGCTGTTGGCAGCCGCCAGTACTGTGATCTTTCTGGTGTTAATCAAGCGGTACGGTCTGCAACACAGTTGGCGAGTTTTACTGCCATCATTGATTGCTTGCGCCTGCGGTCTGGCAACGGCTGTCGCGATGGGAACAACATTAAACCTGTTCAACTTGCTTGGCTTGGTGCTCATTCTTGGTATAGGGATCGATTACACTCTGTTCTTTGCCGAGAAAGCCCGCAGTGTGAGCACACTATTGGCGATCACCCTTTCGGCAATCACCACAGTGTTGTCATTTGGGTTGCTGTCACTCAGCCAAACTCACGCAATTCACAGTTTCGGCATTACGGTGTTAAGTGGTATTTTTGTCGCTTGGCTGCTCTCTCCGATTGCAATTAAAACAGAGGAAACGACGTCATGATTTTCAATCACGCCTTTCGCTGCGCGACGTTATTCGCACTGAGCCTGTTTTTAAGTGCATGCAGCTTGGTCCCTCACCAATCGACGCCTCAGGTCGACATTGACGAGCACACCCAAGTTAGCTTACCCACTCCCGCAAGCTTGGGCTACCAGTTGTCTGCCAGTCAGTTGATTACGGCTTCTTGGGCAATAGATGGTAAAACCACATCTGAGCAACTTCCGGTACAACTGCAAGTAACCAACAACGAAGTGGTGCTAGCAGGCTTCTCATCCTGGGGGACAAGAGTACTGTCATTGTCTTACGATGGAGAACAAATCCAAACCGAAGTACTCAACGGTTTACAAGGTTCGCTACCGCAGCCAGAACAGGTATTATTTAACCTGATGATCACGCTCTGGCCGAGTTCCGCTTGGGAAGGATCGTTAAATGAGGTAAGGTGGCGAATTATTGATAAAAATAATTCTCGCGCCATCTTTGATAGCGACGGTGAAAAGATCATTGAGATTCAATACAGCTCTTCGAACAAGTTAGAGGGTGAGATTGATTTTCATCACCTCAAACATCAGTTTTCAATTTCTATTCAAACACTGCAACATCAGATTAATTAAGAACAATTTAGAATAACAATATGCCTATTCGCTCTTCTCAACCTTTGTATATTCAGGCCTGTGGCTTTCACTCTGCCATGGGACAAGATGACGCCATCATCCACCAGTGTTTATCAGGAGCGAAACCATCCAACATGGTGGTTGACCAAGATATTTTAAATTCAGGCCGCCAAACAGTAATCGGTCGAATTGCACAGACGTTACCGCAATTACCGACCGCACTCAGCCAGTTTGATACGAGAAACAACCGCCTCGCACTTTCGGCTTTGCAGCAAATCGAAAGCGACGTGCGTGAAGCCATTGCTAAATATGGTCGTGACCGTATCGCAGTCGTGATCGGCACCAGCACGTCTGGCATTTCAGATGGCGAAATCGCATTTGGCGAAAAGCTGGCAAATGGTGAGTTTCCTGCCGACTACCATTACACCAAACAAGAACTTGGCAACTGCAGCGATTTTATTGCCGCCTACTTTGATTTGAGCGGCCCACATTACTCAGTTTCCACCGCTTGCTCTTCTAGTGGTCGCGTCTTTTTAACCGCGCAACGCCTGATTCGCTCTGGCATTGTTGATGCGGTCATTGTGGGTGGTGTGGATACCATTTGTCGCCTCACACTAAACGGCTTTAACGGTTTAGAAGCCCTATCCGATACCCTTTGTAAGCCGTTTGACCAACATCGCAACGGCATCAATATCGGCGAAGCCGCAGCATTAATGTTGCTAAGCAAAACACCTGCGCCCGTTGCTCTTCTCGGAGCTGGCGACAGCTCAGACGCACACCATATTTCCGCACCACATCCAGAAGGGTTAGGCGCAGAAGAAGCGATGAAAAAAGCGTTGGCCAATGCAAGACTTACAGCGCAAGACATTGGTTACATCAACGCGCATGGCACAGCAACGCCGTTAAACGATGCGATGGAAAGCAAAGCCATTCATCGCTGCTTTGGTGACTCCGTTCCCGTAAGCTCGACAAAGCCACTTACCGGACACACATTAGGCGCAGCAAGTGCAACAGAAGCAGCGATCGCTTGGCATATTCTCAAGTACAACCTTGATTTGCCAATACAACACTGCGAAACCAAAGCAGACGATATCCATATATCGTTAGTTGAGACGCCAACCAAACTGGATAACAAAGCGATTCTCAGCAACTCTTTTGCTTTTGGTGGCAACAATATTAGTCTTATTTTTGGTTACGCTCATGACTAAACTTCCTCCCATCGAACAACTTTTGCCACACGACAAACCAATGATCTTGGTCGATCGTGCTTTGGATGTTCAACAAGATACGATTCACTGCCAGGTTGATATCGCAGAACACAACCCGTTCTTCGACTTGGCCTCTCAAACTGTGCCAGCTTACGTTGGCATTGAGTTTATGGCGCAATCTGTCGCGGCGTGGTCTGGTTACCACGCATTAATGAAAGAACAAGCGCCACCGATTGGCTTTTTGCTTGGTAGCCGTCGATACACGTCTGAATGCGATACGTTTTCTCGCGGACAGGTGCTCGATGTGTATGCTGAAAAAGTCATGGAAGATAACGGTATGGCGGTTTTTTCAGCCCGTATTGAGCTACAAGGAACTGTTGTAGCGACTTGCCAATTGAACGTTTACGTTCCATCAGAAGAAAAATTACAAGAAATGAAAATCAGGAGTCAACAATGACCCGACAAGTCCTCGTTACAGGTGCCAGCAAAGGCATCGGTAAAGCCATTGCCGTTCAATTAGCCAAAGATGATTTCCAAGTCATTGTCCATTACATGGGCGATCAACAAGGCGCGCAAGACACCCTAGACACCATCGAACAGCATGGTGGTAGCGGTCGTCTTATCCAATTCGACATCAGTGACCGTGCAGATTGTCGTGAGAAGCTAGAAGCCGATATCGCCGAACACGGCGCTTACTATGGCGTCGTGAACAACGCAGGCATCACAAAAGATACCGCTTTCCCTGCGATGACCGAAGAAGAATGGGATGGTGTGATTCATACCAACCTAGATAGCTTCTACAACGTTCTTCACCCTTGTGTTATGCCAATGGTGCAAAAGCGTAAAGGTGGTCGAATTGTTACCCTTGCATCAGTATCTGGCCTGATGGGTAACCGCGGTCAAACTAACTACAGCGCAGCGAAAGCGGGTGTAATTGGTGCAACAAAATCACTCGCACTTGAACTGGCAAAACGCAAAATCACCGTCAACTGCGTTGCTCCAGGGCTTATCGACACAGGCATGGTAGACGAACACGTAAAAGAACACGCGATGCCGCAAATTCCTTTGCGCCGCATGGGAGAGCCACAAGAAGTTGCTGGTTTAGTCAGTTACCTTATGTCTGACATCGCAGGCTATGTAACTCGCCAAGTCATTTCGGTAAACGGAGGCCTAGTATGAGCCGTCGAGTTGTTGTAACCGGAATGTCGGGTGTGACTGCGTTTGGTAACGATTGGCAATCTGTCGAGCCAAAACTGCGTGACTGCCAGAACGCGACGCAATACATGCCTTCTTACGAACAGTATGATGGTTTGAACACCAAGCTCGCGGCACCAATTTTAGATTTTGATCTGCCAAAGCACTACAAGCGCAAGCAAGTACGCGGCATGGGCCGTGTTTCCAAATTAGCGACCGTCGCAACAGAAAACGCACTGAGCCAAGCAGGTTTGATTGGTAACGGCGTACTCACCAATGGTCAAACGGGTATCGCATACGGCTCATCAACAGGCAGTACTGACGCAATCGGCGCATTTGGTGTCATGCTGAATGAAAAAACCACTAAAGCGATCACCGCAACGACTTACGTGCAGATGATGCCACATACCACGGCGGTGAACGTTGGTCTATTTTTCGGTTTGAAAGGCCGAGTGATCCCAACCAGCAGTGCATGTACCTCTGGCAGCCAAGCAATCGGCTATGCCTACGAAGCGATCAAACACGGCTACCAAACGGTAATGGTTGCTGGTGGCGCTGAAGAATTGTGCCCAACGGAATCCGCTGTCTTCGATACCCTTTTTGCTACCAGTCTGAAGAATGAAGGCCCGAAAAGCACACCAAGACCTTATGACTCCGATCGCGATGGTTTGGTGATTGGTGAAGGTGCGGGAACGCTGGTTCTGGAAGAGTACGAACACGCCGTCGCTCGTGGCGCGAAAATCTATGCAGAAATCATCGGTTTTGCCAGCAACTGTGATGCCGCACACGTCACTCAACCACAGATGGAAACCATGCAAATCTGTATGGAAATGGCTTTGCAAAACGCGGGCATTCCTGCTGAGAAGATCGACTATGTATCTGCTCACGGCACTGCCACCGACCGCGGTGATATTGCAGAAAGCAACGCAACAGCGAATGCTCTGGGCAAAGTGCCAATCAGTTCACTCAAGAGCTACTTTGGCCACACACTAGGCGCGTGTGGCGCAATTGAAGCGTGGCTAGGTTTAGAAATGATGCACACAGGCTGGTTCAACCCAACGCTCAACCTAAAAAACCTCGACGAGCAATGTGGTGATTTAGACTACATCGCCGGACAAGGCCGAGAGCTGGACGTGAAATATTTGATGAGTAACAACTTCGCCTTTGGCGGCATCAACACCTCCATCATCTTTAAAAAGATGTAATGCCCTTAATAAATGCAAAAGCGCTGGTTAACCAGCGCTTTTTTGTTAGTTGAAGGCAACTGAACGGTGCTTGCAACGATAGATATCAGCAGAAACAGATGTTGGAGTTTGTCCTTCAGACTCAATAATATTAGTCACATGATATCGATTACCACCCGCCATGTAGACTTGGTTAGACAACTCATCAAAAAGAGAGCCTTTCTGGCTTTCTGATACAACTTTGTTTCCAATCACTTTGCACTCATTGTTTTCGACTTCTGCAAACGAGATGGGTTGAACTTCATTTGCACCAGGTAGTAATTTAACTTTCTCAGCTTCTAAACTGATTTTGGCAACCTGGCAGTCATAAAGCTCCGCAACAACACTAGATGGGCGTCCACGGCTAGTATCTAGAACAGTTGCGATATGGTACCGGTTTCCACCAGATGCGTAAGTTTGATTCTTAAGTATACGATCTACATTGTTTGGATGAACATCCTCGATCGTGTAAGAGTCAACCATTCTGCAATTAAGGTTTTTAATTGCAATATCAGTAATTGGGGTAATATTTATAGCTTGGGGTAAAACACGAACTTTGCGTGTGACACACCCACTTAAAAGAGTAACAATCAATGCAGTAAAAATTATTTTTTTCATGAGTTTAAGCATCAAAATAAAGCTCATGTAACAGAGCTAAGTTAATACATTTGAGACAAGATCGACAAAGCCCCGACAACTCAAAGAGTTATCGGGGCTTTTAAATAAATGGCACGCCCTATTGGATTCGAACCAATGACCACATCCTTAGAAGGGACGTGCTCTATCCAGCTGAGCTAAGGGCGCGCTACAGGGACAGGATTATACGAGTTCAAACGGGTAAATCAACGGGTTTTCATAACATTCTGATCTGAATGCCTAAAAAAAGTCCATCAAAACGCTTAATGTTCAAAAACACCACAAAGCAAACGTTTGCGTATGGATGTTAATAAGAAATTCTGCGACAATGCGCCGCAGATAATTTGCCTTCTTAATTTATAAGGAAAGTCATGACTGCTCAAAATATAGACGGAACTCTCATTTCCCAAACTGTTCGATCCGAAGTGGCAGCACGTGTTAAAGCTCGTGTTGAAGCTGGGCTACGTGCTCCTGGTTTAGCAGTGGTTCTAGTTGGTGAAGATCCTGCTTCTCAGGTTTATGTCGGTAGCAAACGCCGCGCATGTGAAGAAGTTGGGTTTGTTTCTAAGTCTTTTGACCTTCCTGCGTCTAGCTCAGAAGAAGAGTTACTAGCGCTGATTGATGAATTAAACAACGATGATGAAATTGACGGCATTCTAGTGCAATTACCCCTTCCTGCGGGCATCGACACAACACATGTTTTAGAGCGCATTCACCCAGAGAAAGACGTGGATGGCTTCCACCCTTACAACGTTGGTCGTCTTGCACAACGTATTCCAAAGCTTCGCTCTTGCACGCCAAAGGGCATCATTACCCTACTAGACCGTTACAACATAGAGCTTCGTGGCAAACATGCTGTTGTGGTTGGTGCATCAAACATTGTTGGTCGTCCTATGACACTTGAGCTGCTGCTTGCGGGCTGTACAACGACAACATGTCACCGTTTTACCAAAGACCTAGAGAGTCATGTGCATCAAGCTGACGTTGTCGTAGTTGCGGTTGGTAAGCCAAACTTCATCCCTGGAGAGTGGATTAAGAAAGGTGCAGTGGTTATCGATGTCGGCATTAACCGTCTTGATTCAGGCAAGCTAGTTGGCGACGTGGAATACGATAAAGCACGTGAAAGTGCGAGCTTTATTACTCCTGTCCCTGGTGGTGTTGGCCCAATGACCGTCGCAAGCTTGATTGAGAACACGATGCTCGCTTGCGAGCAGTTCCACACAGACAAATAACGTAAACTTCAGATACGAAAAAGGCTCCGCAAGGAGCCTTTTTGCTAATTTTAGATATCTATTTCAATTACAGGCTTAAAATCACGCCCGCAATCGAAGCGCTCATTAAGTTCGCCATGACACCAGCGATAATCGCACGGAAACCATGTTTAGAAACAAATGCACGCTTTTCTGGTACCAATGAGCCCAACCCACCAATCAGCATCGCCATGCTTGAGATGTTTGCAAAGCCACACAAAGCAAACGTCACGATTGCTTGTGAGTGTTCACTAAGTTGAGATTTCACTTCTGCAAGCTGGATGAAAGCGACGAACTCATTCACCACAATCTTATTACCAATCAGCGAGCCTGCTGTGGTTGCTTCTTGCCATGGTACACCTAATAACCAAGCGACTGGCGCAAACACAAAACCTAGGATGAGCTCAAAACTTAATGGTGTCCCAATAAGATCACCTATCCAGCCTAGCATGCCGTTTAACATTGCAATGACACTGATGAACGCCAATAGCGTACCACCTACCGATACAGCAATGCGTACACCCGCCATGGCACCATCGGCTAATGCTTCTACTACGTTGGTTGCACGTGGAATTTCAACTTGGCTAATGTCGATATCTGCTGCTTTATCCGTATCTTCTGGCATTAAAATTTTTGCCATCAGCAAGCCCGCAGGTGCCGACATAAATGCAGCAGCGATCAGGTAGTTAAGGTCAACGCCCAGTGACGCGTAACCGACCAACGTTCCACCAGCAACAGAAGCCAAACCACCTGTCATCACCGCAAAGAACTGCGAGTCAGTCATGTGTTTTAGGTAAGGCTTCACCATCAAAGGCGCTTCAATGGTGCCAACAAAGATATTCGCCGTAGCAGACAAAGACTCCGCACGACCGATACCCAGCAGCTTTTGAATACCGCCACCGATAAAGTTGATGATTCTTGGCATTACGCCAATGTGATAAAGACCTGAGATAAGGGAGGAAAAGAAAACGATGATACCCAGAACATTGATCGCAAAGGTGAAGCCCCCTGTCGCCAAATTACCGAATAAAAACGCAATGCCCTCTTGACCATAGTTGATCAAATTCGACACTACGCTGCTCACTGAATTCAGCGCATCTCGTCCTGCTGGTACATATAAAACCAACAACGCAAACAGTACCTGCAAAGCAAACGCAAACGACACTGTTCTCAGCTCTATATTTTTTCTATTTGTAGAAAGTAGCCATGCTACGAATAGTATGGCTACGATACCAATAATTGAGTTCATAAAATGAATCCGACAGAAGGGGGATATGGAAGGCACCGGATTGTATAGTGGACTCAAAATGCTGCAAGTTGAGGATGTTAACAGTGTGAAAAGTTTAAGCGCCCAATAATTAACCTTAATTATAAGGCATTGAATTATATAAATATAAACGTTTGCTTATTTTTATTATTTCTATATGGAAAAGATGTTTCTGGTTCAGGAAAAATTTTTGTGAAGTGAATCACCTTATGTGCCGTTCAATAACGTTATTGATCCTGTTACTTAGGAATAGAGATGTAAGATGCTAGACGTTGATCCCAATGACACGGGTTACCGATCTTCTGTTTGATGAAGTTAATCACTGCGGATATTTTTTTGGGCATATGTTGGCGGCTTGGATACACCGCATAAAACGGCATCGACTGGCTTGCTTTCCAGTCCGGTAACAATTGTATTAACTTACCCGTCCTAAATTCATCACCCAGTAAGTAAGTGGCAAGGTAGGCAATGCCCCAACCTGCAATAGCGGCATCCCGAACGGCTTCAGCCAGATCCACTGAATAGTTGCCCGAAACTTTTACGTTCAACTCCTGCTGATCTTTAGTAAATGCCCACCCCGTATAGTCACGCTCCCAGCTTCTGTATATAAGACAGTTATGAGAAGACAAATCATCCGGCTCTGTTGGCGTATCATGTTTCAATAAGTAATCTGGTGATGCCGCTACAACAAACTGGCAATCCGTCAAACGCTGCGCAATGTAGCCTTCAGGCAAATGCTCGTTGTTAGTCACCCATAAATCGAGTCCTTCGGCTAACATATCGACTTTATAGTCAAACAAATGCACCTCCACTTGAAGTTGAGGATACAGTTCGCGCAACTCTTGAATTGCAGGGATAATGTGCAAGGTACCGAATGATTGCGACAAACCAAGACGCACTAAGCCTGCCACTTCATCCCGCTGGGTTTCCATCTCTAATGTAGCACTGCTCACCGCTTGTACTACTTGCTCACAGTGATGAAAAAAGGTTTTTCCTGCCTCAGTCGGCGTAAAGCTTCGCGTAGTGCGTTGAACAAGCTTGATACCAAGAGACGCTTCTAGCTGGCTCAACTGCTTACTCACATGAGACACCGACACGCCTAAGCTCTTTGCAGCAGCCGTGAAACTTTTATGTTTAAGAAGAGCGGAGAAGATCACCATTTGTGCAGCACGTTCAGATAACACGCTTTACCTCGATTTGATTATAGGAAAAACAAAGGACTCCGAAGAGCCCTCATATTGAATACTGGATGCCAAGTGATTATTTGATAACAGCTCAGTATTTAATTCGGTCAGCCAAGTGACTCACGGCGAGTGCGAAGTAGTAAGAGCGGTTCCACTTCATCAGTACGTTGTAGTTATTGTAAACCAGATACGTACGACCATTTTCGTCGTCCGGCATGATCAACCATGCTTTGATGTCTTCATCCAGTTTTGGCAACGGACTACCGTCGTATTTTGTGATGCCAAGTTTGCTCCACTCCTGAAGGTATTTACCTTTTTCAGCTGTGCGCCCTTCTAAGCTGCGATCAATGCCTTTAGGAACTTTCACTTGGCGACCCCAAGTGTATTTGTCATCCCAGCCGGACTTGCTCAAATAGTTAGCGGTTGATGCAAATACGTCGGCTTCAGATTGCCAAATGTCTTTTTTACCATCCCCGTTGCCGTCAGCGGCAAAACGTAGGAAAGAGCTTGGCATAAATTGACACTGTCCCATCGCACCAGCCCAAGAACCTTTAAAATTATCTAGCTCGATATGGCCTTGATCGAGGATCTGCAATGCCGACATGGTCTCTTTACGGAAAAACTCTTCACGACGACCTTCAAATGCCATTGTCGACAACGCGTCAATCACTTTGAAGTTACCCGTAAATTTACCAAAGTTACTTTCTACACCCCACAGCGCCACGATAAAGCGAGGCTGCACACCGTACTCATCGCCTATACGCTTTAGCTCGGTGTAATGCTCTTTATAGAGTTGTCTTGCTTGCTTCACCTTCCATTCAGGCACCGCGCGAGGAATGTATTCATCCAACGTCAGTTTCTTCTCTGGCTGGTTTCGGTCCGCTTTTACTGCTCGAGGCTTGTACTCAACATTCGCAAAAGCAGCACTAATGACCTGCTCTGAGATACCTTTATCACGCGCTTCAGCACGCAGCTTATTCAAGTATTCATCGAAACCCTCGCTACTTGCAAAAGCCGAGGTACACACACCAACGCTAAGCATGGTAGCCAGTATTTTTTTCATATTGCCCTCCTTGAGCAAGGCAGAAATCCCAGATGAAAAACGATGACGTTATTCGCCTTTCTGCTGGGCTTTTTGTTCTTTGTACTTTTCTAGTAGGTTCTCCGGCGGAGGCGGAACCTGCAAAAAGAAGCCATCATTTTGCAATGAAGCCTTCACTTTTTCGATATCAACTTGTGCCAATTTACGGCCATCAAGTTTAATCGTCATAACAGCGATAGGCTTACCGAACATCTGCATTAAGGTGTCAGGAACCTGTGAAAAATCATCCTTTTTCGGAATATAGAGATAAGTACCTTCTTTTTTCGAGCTTTTATAAATAGAACAAAGCATGACACGCCTTTTATGCTGATTTAGCCGCGTTGAGTGCGGATTAGGTTGAAAACGTCAAATTCTCGCAAACTTAATAGCAAATTTGAGATTAATTCACCTATTTGCCCACGAGAGAACTTGCTGCGTCAAAGGATGAAATATAACATGACAGACCTAGTTTAAGGCAACGCTCTTTCAATAAAGGCAAGAAGTCCACGATGACCCATTCACCAGACCTTAAAGGTAGCAGTTTTACATTGTCAGTTTTACACCTTTCTGACAATGAGATCGCAAAGACTGTCGAATTTTTGCAAGAAAAAGTTTCTCAAGCACCTTCTTTTTTTGCATCCGCGCCTTTGGTAATCAATATAGCAAAAGTACAAGGCGACATTGATTTCCCTAAGCTTAAACAAGGCATCTCAGATGCTGGTTTTATTCCGGTCGGTGTAACGGGCTGTAAAGACAAGCGTGTACAAAATCTTGCTTCCGAAGCTGGCTTCGCCATTATGTCGGCAAGCAAATCACCAAGCCAGGCGCCAGCCAAAATGGCACCAACGAAAGTAGTTCGCACGCCTGTTCGATCAGGACAACAGATCTACGCGAAAGATGGTGATTTGGTGGTGTTAGCGCACGTAAGTGCTGGTGCTGAAGTCATCGCTGACGGCTCTATTCATATCCATGGCACACTTCGAGGCCGTGCGATTGCAGGCGCAAGTGGTCAGCAGGAAGCGCGTATTATTTGCCACGATTTACAAGCAGAACTGGTATCCATTGCGGGAGACTACTGGTTAAGCGATCAAATTGAAAGCGAGTACTGGCAAAAGAAAGTAATGATCAGTAAAGCCGATGAATCATTACATTTAGAAGTTCTCGCGATTTAATCTAAAAAGGAAAAAAAATGGCACGCATTATTGTAGTAACGTCTGGTAAAGGTGGCGTTGGTAAAACCACTTCAAGCGCAGCCATCGCCTCTGGTCTAGCTCTGAAGGGAAAAAAGACCGCGGTGATCGATTTTGATATCGGTTTGCGTAACCTCGACCTAATCATGGGCTGTGAGCGCCGTGTCGTGTATGACTTTGTAAACGTCATTAACGGCGAAGCGACATTAAACCAAGCGCTGATCAAAGATAAGCGCACGGACAACCTATTCATTCTTCCTGCTTCTCAAACTCGTGATAAAGACGCACTGACAAAAGATGGTGTTCAGCGCGTATTCGGCGAACTTGATGAAATGGGCTTTGATTTCATTATTTGTGATTCACCAGCAGGTATCGAGCAAGGCGCATTAATGGCCTTGTACTACGCCGATGAAGCCATTGTCACAACGAATCCAGAAGTCTCTTCTGTGCGTGACTCTGACCGCATTCTCGGTATTTTAGATTCTAAGTCCCTGCGTGCAGAACAAGGGCTAGAGCCAGTAAAACAGCACCTGCTACTGACTCGCTACAACCCATCTCGCGTCACTCAAGGCGAAATGCTAAGCGTTGAAGACGTAGAGGAGATCTTGCATATTCCACTATTGGGCGTGATTCCAGAAAGCCAAGCCGTACTTAACGCGTCAAACAAAGGTGTTCCAGTCACTTTTGACGATAACACCGATGCGGGTATGGCTTATTCTGACACCGTTGATCGCTTATTAGGCAATCAGGTTGAATTTCGTTTCCTTACTGAGGAGAAGAAAGGACTCTTTAAACGACTCTTTGGAGGCTAGACATGTCATTATTAGAATTTTTCCGTCCACAGAAGAAAACTTCTGCGAATCTAGCTAAAGAGCGTTTGCAAATCATTGTCGCAGAGCGCCGCAGCCAAAATGATCCTGCGCCGTCTTACTTGCCTCAATTAAAAGAAGACATCTTGAAGGTGATCAGCAAGTACGTGGCAATTGATCCAAATATGGTTGACTTAACATTTGAGCACAAAGACGACGATATCTCAGTTCTTGAGCTGAATGTGAAGCTACCAGACGAAGAAAAGTAATCAGTTTCTCTCGCAAGACGAATGCTCTAATTAGAACGAAAAAGGTTGGCATCGAGGCCAACCTTTTTCATCTTTCATTACTTTAATGCTTTGTTCATCTTGTCGCCGAGTAAATCCAAACGCCACCCTTGCATCAAATCAGGCAATACTTCTGGGTCACGATCTTTTTTCCAAACCCAACTGATCAACTGATTGATCTGCTTTTTAGAGGCAAGGAACTCCGTGGCTAAACCTGACTTCTGCGAAGCCGATTTCACCAAGTCTTTCATATTTTTGAAGACCTGCTTGTAACCCGGATAGTCCATTAAACGCTCAATTTTCGCAGGATACTCTTCAGAAGGTGTTTGCTTCGCTTGTTTAACAATCGCGGCAATCTTCGCGCCATGGCGGTTAATCGCTCGGATATCAATATCTTCTGCTTCCATCTTCTTAAAGTTCGTTAAACCAAGACGAGCGACCGTTAATAGATCACCTTCTTTGAAGATAAAGTTCAGCGCTAAATCTCGTTTGATTGCTTCACGATAACGCCACGTCGCCAATGGCTTTAAAATCGCCAGCTCAGAAGGTTTTAATTGCCAAGCGCCCTTAATATCAAGGTAGGCATTCTCTTCATTGGTTACGCGAATACGTTTCGAAACGAGTAAATCACTTTCTTGCTGTACAGCTTCCCACCAACCTGCTTGCGTCACCTTATCGAACAGCTTTTCGTATAACGGTAACAAGTAATGAACATCTGCGGCAGCATAATCTAATTGCTTTTGTGTCAGTGGACGAGCCATCCAGTCGGTACGTGATTCACTTTTGTCGAGCTCTACGCCTAAATATTCTTCCACCAGCGATGCGAAGCCTGTCGATAGGCCGTGACCGAGAAAAGCGGCCATCAGCTGCGTATCCACCATAGGGAATGGTGTACAACCAAAAGCGTTTTGGAAAACTTCTAAATCTTCACCACATGCGTGCAGCACTTTTAGCACAGAAGTATCTTTTAATAGCGCTACAAACGGCGTCATATCCGTTAATTCAGTCGGATCAATCAGCGAGAGGCGATTACCATCGAAAAGCTGAATCAGACCTAACTGCGGGTAGAAAGTGCGAATACGAACGAATTCGGTATCCAGCATCACTACGTCTGCCTCTCGGGCATGAGTGCAAACCTCTTCTAGGTCTTTGTTTTTAGTAATAATTTGATAGTTCACATACTTCTCGCTATAAAAAATGCCAGCAAAACGCTGGCATTCTATCATTTTTTAAATCTTTCGACTCGACGAAATCGGCTTATGCGCTTTTCTTCGCAAGTTCAGCGTCGTTCTCTTCACGCAGAACACGACGCAAGATCTTACCGACATTGGTTTTAGGGAGGTCTTCACGGAACTCAACCAACTTCGGCACTTTGTAGCCAGTTAAGTGCTGACGACAATGCGTAATCACTTCATCTTTGGTCAAGCTCGGGTCGCGTTTCACGACATAGATCTTCACTAATTCACCAGAGACTTCGTGCGGTTGACCAATAGCGGCCACTTCAAGGACTTTGCCGTGTAGCGCTACAACGTCTTCGATTTCGTTCGGGTAAACATTAAAGCCTGATACTAAAATCATGTCTTTCTTACGGTCAACGATGTGCAGGAAGCCTTCATCATCGAACTTAACAATGTCGCCCGTTGATAGCCAACCGTCTTCGTTGATCGTATCTTTCGTTGCTTCAGGTCGTTGCCAGTAGCCTTGCATAACCTGAGGACCACGAACTTGAAGTTCACCAGTTTCAGTATTCGCAAGAGCGTTGCCTTCTTCGTCCACAATGCGAACTTCCGTTGATGGCACCGGCAGACCAATCGATCCATTGTATTCAACAAGGTCATGCGGGTATGCCGCAACCAATGGAGAACACTCGGTTAGGCCGTAACCTTCTAGTAGGTAACACCCCGTGGTCTTTTGCCATCTTTCTGCTACTGAGCGCTGCACTGCCATGCCGCCGCCAACAGCTAAACGTAGGTTACTGAAATCCAACTCGTGGAAGTCTTCGTTGTTGATCAAAGCATTAAATAAGGTGTTCACGCCCGTAATCGCAGTAAACGGATGCTTTTGTAGCTCTTTTACGAATCCTGGAATATCTCGAGGATTGGTAATAAGTAGGTTACGGCCACCCATTTCGACAAACAGTAAACAGTTTACGGTAAGAGCAAATACGTGATACAGCGGTAGCGCTGTCACGACCAATTCACGGCCAGGAGATAAAACCGGCCCGTACGCGCCTTTCGCCTGTAAAACGTTCGCAATCATATTACGGTGAGTCAGAATCGCACCTTTCGCGACGCCTGTCGTACCGCCCGTGTATTGCAGGAATGCGATGTCATCCCCAGACATAAACGGTTTAACGTATTGTAGACGACGACCTTTACGTAGAGCCTGACGCATTGAGATTGCACCAGGTAAATCGTACTTAGGCACCATGCCCTTAACGTACTTCACGACAAAATCGACAATCGTACCTTTCGCTCGTGGCAGCATTTGACCAAGGCTGGTTAACACCACGTGTTTAACTGGTGTTTTATCGACGATTTGTTCTAGCGTGTTCGCAAAGTTAGATACAATCACAATCGTCGTCGCACCTGAGTCATTCAATTGGTGTTCAAGTTCACGAGGAGTGTAAAGTGGGTTAACGTTTACGGCGATACAACCTGCACGCAAAATACCAAACAACGCCACTGGGTATTGCAGTAGGTTTGGCATCATCAGAGCAACACGGTCACCCTTTTGCAGTTTTAACTCGTTTTGCAGATACGCTGCGAATGCGCGACTACGCTCTTCCAATTTACGGAAGGTCATAACCGAGCCCATGTTCATGAATGCTGGTTGGTCTGCATATTTTTGTACAGACTGCTCAAACATTTCTACCAAAGACTCATATTGCTCTGGATTAATGGTTTCAGGTACGTCACTTGGATAACGTGAAAGCCATGGTTTATCCACGATGTTACTCCTCGTTTATAACTGGCTAAAAAATAGCGTCCTTTTTATTTTGAAAGCTATTACAGCACAGCGAACGTGCTTGAGCACGCAACTCTCAAACACTTGTTTAAATTTTGTTAACTACACCAAGAATTCGCGTTGCGACCTCGAGTATTTGCTCTAAATGACAGTGATGACCACCCTTGACAGAAACCACTTGCGGCGGGTTCTCTCCCCAATCAGCTTGGTTAGATGGTAAATTCTGAAATCCTTGATCGCCTAATACGATCAAATGAGGACAACGTATTTGGCTGGTAATCGAGTTAGCATGCGCTTGCGCCATTCGGTAAAGCGACGCACATTTTAACTTGGTATCATGCCGCCAATACCATTTACCTCCTCGCTGCTCTGTTCCGCGCTCGACTATCGGCAGAAGCTGCTCAGCGGTTAATTGGTTGGCTTGCATGCGTAATTTTAACGCCAGATCGAAGGAGGTAATGCTTCGCTCTGGCTTGTTTTGCTGTCTTATTCGACTTAAAACGCCATCGCGAAGACGAGGCAAACTGTTAGTAGGATCTTCAGTAAGAGGTCCTGCTCCCTCTATTTGCACAAGAGCTTCGACCTGCTCTGGAAACGCAGCACTATAGCAACTTGCGATTAAAGCACCAAGTGAATGCCCTACTAATATCAGTCTGTTTGGTGATAATTCGTCCAACAGCTGATATAAATCGGCAATATAGTCGTGAAAGGGATAATAATTATCGTGAGATTTATGACTCGATAAACCGTGACCAAAATGGTCGATAGCAAGGAGGTGTAAGTGAGGATTAAGTTGATTCAACTGCTCCATGAGCGCTTTAAAGCTACCTGCATTATCTAACCATCCATGAAGAAAAACGACTGACAAGTCAGCCGTTTTCTCGTTCCCTATCTCAAGGGCTGCCATTTTGCCGGCAGGAAGCTCGAATTGACGCTCATGCATCGCAGATTATTTGACCTGTTTTATCACTTTACCGTCTTGTGGGAAATCATTACGCCACATGCGGCAGTTAATCGAGTAACATGGGTAAAAGTAGGTTGGCGAATCATACATGCGTACACGTTCTTCAATTTTCCACAAACGGTAGCCTTGCCCCTTAATGATCGGGAATACGTATTCGTGCTCACCAATCTTTCCTTCTTCTTCTCCGGCGCCTGTACCTACAACCGTCAACAAGCGACCTTCACTAAAGGCAACAGGCTCTAAATAACCATCAAAATAGGTGACAAAACGTCCCGTAGGCTCTTCATCAATATCAGGTTTACCAGACTTACTGATTGGAAGATTTACAATCTCTAGACGCGTTTTATCTTTAAAGTTATCCACTTTAGCGATGATTCCACCAAGGCGAACATCTTCACTCACTTGCCCCTGAGACTCAGCAAAAGCTTTATAGTCTGTAACGACCAATTCTGTGCTTGCATTTAGCTCCTCTGGCAACGAGCTACACGCAGACAAACCAACCGTAGCAAATAATGCGAGAAAAAACCGTCCAAAAACCTTCATAAACCACCTTTCATATTAGTAATCCCTGTTTGGGGGAAAGTACTCACACGTAAATATCGACACCAAGTAACTGAGCCAGTTCCTCTTTTTTAGCTCGATTCATGACATCCATGTACTGCTCCATCGCTTTACATGCACTCCCTTCGGGAAGGTCATATTGCACTTGAGCTCGGTGAATTTGGGACTCATCCACGTGTTTTATGGAGTGCGCCACAGCGTTAGCAACCTTTGAAGGCTGACCTACAGGCTGCTTTGTTTGTGATTTATCTACCTGCTTCTTTTTGCTGACTTTATTAGTGCGATTTGCACCGGGAATCAAAGAAGGAGGCAAGCCATTAATCGACGCCATAGCACTCCATAAAAATACAGGGCAAACGCCCTGCTTTTTGTCAGGTTAATGAAAAACGGACTATTCGCGACCAGGAAGTTTTTTCCATGTCACATTATCGCGTAGATAAACTGGGCTAGAATCTTCTACCGGCACAGTATTACCCTTTTTAAATTCTTGTTCAGCAAGAATCACGATGTCTTGTGAATCAGGGTACAGAACCTCACCATGCGTCAAGTTAAACGGTAAATCTGCTAACGCTTCTTGGTAGGCATCCCAACCCGTGCCTGCTGTCGTCCACGTTTTGTCGTCTGCTTGTTCTTCTTCAGTTAGACGTGCTGGTGGAATAACACACTCTTCATCAATACCAACCCATTCACCATTGTCTTGACGAGAATAGCGCGCCCAATAAACTTCACTCATACGTGCATCAATGGCAACAGCGACATTGGTCACACCGTGTAAACGATGGCTACCTTGAGCCATCGCAGCCAGCGTTGAAACGCCGATCATAGGTAAGTCAGCACCGAACGCCAAACCTTGTGCGATACCAATACCGATACGAACGCCAGTAAAGCTACCTGGACCACGTCCAAACGCTAACGCATCTAGCTCTTGTAGAGTCAGGCCAGCTTCTTTTAGTACTTCATCAACCATTGGCAGTACTTTTTTGGTGTGATCGCGTGGTGCAACCGCGCTACGTGAAATCACTTGATCATTAGCCAACAACGCAACTGAACAGTTTTCAGTCGCTGTATCGATAGCAAGAATTTTTGCGCTCATTTAACTCTCTACAACTCTCATTTATTGGGTTATGCCTCAGCACTTGCGTCTGTGACAGATTGTTCTGTTTTCAGGAATGCTTTGATTCCATCTAAGTCTCGCGTTCTTGGGATAGGTGGTAGGCTTCCGAGGAAAATACCACCGTAGTCTCGCGTGACAAGGCGATTATCACAAATGATCAACGCACCGTGATCCTTCTGATCTCGAATTAATCGCCCTACTCCCTGCTTTAACGTAATCACTGCATCCGGGATTTGTACTTCAGCAAATGGTTCACCGCCACGTAATCGACAATCCTCGATACGGGCTTTGAGTAACGGATCGTCAGGGGCGGTAAACGGTAATTTGTCGATAATAACACAGCTCAGCGCATCACCTCTAACATCAATCCCTTCCCAGAAAGCGCCTGTCGCCACGAGTAAAGCGTTACCCAGTTCCATAAACTCCGCCAAGGTTTTCTGCTTACTCATCTCCCCTTGCATTAACACAGGCAGCTCAAGTACTTCTCGGAACTTCTCACCGAGCTCACGCATCATGCTGTGCGAGGTACATAAAAAGAAGCAGCGACCATCATTTTCTTCAATCACCGGAGCAAGCATTCGGACTAACTTATCCGCTAAGCCGTTACTGTTTGGCTCTGGCAGATACCTTGGCACACAAAGGCGCGCTTGTTTTTGATAATCAAAGGGGGACGGCAGAGAAAATTGCTTTGTAGGCTTGAGGCCAAGGCGCTCAGTAAAGTGCTTGAAGTCGCCCGATACGGCTAGAGTTGCTGACGTGAAAATCCACGCGCCTTGTTTAATCTCTATTTGCTCATGGAACTTGTCCGCGACAGAAAGAGGCGTAATGTGCAGAGCGAAATGACGAGGCGAGGTATCATACCAGTATGAGTAACCAGTAATATCGACATCACATACCCGGTCGATGCGGCCTTTGATCAAATTGGCTCGTTCAAAGGCGGTATCCAGTAATTGACTGCGCCCTAAGGCTATTTTGAGAACATCAATCGCCAATTCGAGGCTATCAGTTAAGCGCAATAATTCTCGCTTAATAGAGCCTGATTGCAACGCCTCACGCCAGTTGCCACGAAAGCCTGGCTCACCCAGTACAATCCGCATGTCCATTGCGCTTTGCATGAGTTTGTCGCCCACTTTTTGCAATTGACGCATATCTTTGGCTTCGGTGCGGTAGGCTATTTCAATATCTTTGGCAAGATCGTGAATTTGGCGACTTGATACTGACTGGCCGAAATATTCGCTCGCAATATCTGGCAACTGATGAGCTTCATCAAAAATAAACACATCGGCTTCTGGGATCAGTTCGCCAAATCCTGTTTCTTTGATCGCTAAGTCAGCAAGAAATAAGTGATGGTTCACCACAACAATGTCGGAATCCATGGCTCGCTTACGCGCTTTCAATACAAAGCAATCGGTGTAGCTCGGACACTCTTTACCTAAACAGTTATCATTGGTTGAAGTGATGGTCGGAATGATCATGCTGTCTTCAGGTAGATCATCACAATCACCAAGGTCACCTGTTTTGGTTTCTGATGACCAAGCACGCACTTTAACCAATTGAGTTAATAGCGTCGGGTCAGATTCATTAGTATGGCTTTCGACCATTTGGCGGCTCAAGCGATCCAAACACAGATAGTTAGAACGCCCTTTTAATAATGCAACTTGGCCATAAAAACCAAGCGCATTGACCATAAGTGGTAAGTCACGATGGTACAACTGCTCTTGCAAGTTTTTCGAACCTGTACTGATGATCACTTTTTTACCACTCAACAGCGCAGGGACTAGGTATGCGAAGGTCTTACCAGTTCCGGTTCCTGCCTCCACCACTAACTGGGTTTGATCTTTGATCGCACTACTGACGGCTTCCGCCATATCGATTTGTGGCTGACGAGCTTGAAAGCCCGGAATGGCCTTACCTAATGCGCCATCAGAGGAAAAAGTTTTTGCGATCATGCTTGGTATTGAGTTTGAAAAATTATCGAGAGTATATCAGAGGAATAGGAGTGACATCAGCCCACAATCTGACCAGCTTGCGGCGACACACGGATATTTTGTTGAAACCAACGTAAGAATAGATTATTTATGGTGAAACATGGCAGTACAGTTACACCCGCCTGGGAATAATAACAAATTCGTACGCTAAAATATTAATGCATGGAAGTACCTGATTTATGGAAAAGAAAACACTGTTGACCCACTGTTCTGACGCCCCGGGTCTCATCTCGAAAATCACTAACATCTGTTACAAGCACCAACTCAACATCGTTCACAATAACGAATTTGTTGATAATACCAGTGGCCACTTTTTCATGAGGACGGAGCTTGAGGGATACTTCAACGATCAAACGTTTCTTGCCGATTTGGACCAAGCACTCCCGCAAGGTGCTAAGCGTAAATTGGTTGGCTCTCGCCGTAAGCGCATCGTCATTCTCGTCACAAAAGAAGCGCATTGTTTAGGCGATATTCTGATGAAAACCTACGACGGAAGCCTAGATGTTGAGATCGCCGCTGTGGTAGGGAATTACGACAAACTGCAAACTCTCACTGAACGCTTCGACATTCCTTACCACCACGTGACCCATGAAAACCTTAGCCGTGAAGAACACGAGCAGAAGATGCTAGAAGTGATCGATCAATACGATGCTGACTTTTTGGTGTTAGCTAAATACATGCGCGTATTGACGCCGACGTTTGTTGAGAAATACCACCACAAAATCATTAATATTCATCACAGCTTCTTACCTGCTTTTATTGGCGCTAAGCCATATCAACAAGCTTACGATCGCGGTGTGAAAATCATCGGTGCAACGGCACACTTCGTGACTAATGATTTAGATGAAGGGCCGATCATCAAGCAAGACGTCATTCCTGTCGACCATACATTCAATGCCCAAGATATGGCGCAAGCAGGACGCGATGTAGAGAAGAACGTATTGAGTAAGGCTTTGAATAAAGTGATCAATGACCACGTTTTTGTTTATGGAAATAAAACAGTGATCCTGTAATCCCTCCGCACTAGTTACAACGAGAATGATTCCGTTTATCATTTGGTCCCCTTATAATAAACCACGTTAATATTACGGAATTAAAATGAAAAAAACGTTAGTGGCTTTTCTGATTGGGCTGACTTTGCCTGCAACCACAATCGCAGATACTCTTAAGCCTGTTCAGAATGATGTATCCACTCGCATTATTGGCGGCGAGCCAGCTAATACTTCCGACTGGAAGTTTATTGCTTCACTGGTCCGTAAAGGACAGCCAACATCTATTGGTCACTTCTGCGGCGGTAGTTTCCTTGGTGGAAAATACGTATTAACTGCTGCGCACTGTGTGGAAGGTCTTAATGCGGACGATATTGATATCGCTCTTGGTCTTTATGATCAAAACAACGAGTCTCACGCGCAGCGCATCGCGGTTAACAATATCTATTCACATAATGAATATAACAGCAATACAACGAACAATGACATCGCTCTTATCGAATTAGAACGCAATGTCGATAGCGCGACTATCGATCTGGCAACGCCAGAACTTTTAGATAGCGTACGTGTGGGAGACAAGTTGCACGTAGCTGGATGGGGAAATACGTCCACGACAGACCGAGTATACCCAACCGTTTTACAACAAGTTGATTTGGAATACGTAGATCGAGCTACCTGCCAAAACCTACCAGGAAACTACTCTAATGTATCAGATGACGGCATTTGCGCCGGATACTATTGGGGAGGTAAAGATAGCTGCCAAGGAGATAGCGGCGGTCCGCTCATCGTTGACGATAACGGCATCAACAAATTATTAGGGGTGGTCAGTTGGGGTGATGGATGTGCTCAACCAAATGCTTATGGTGTTTACGCAAACGTCGCTCATTTTCAGCACAACGGCTGGATAGATAGTCATCGTAATACTATCAGCTACACTCAGTATCGAGATCTTCATTTCGTTGAGCGAAAAGCGCAGCAAGAGACCTTTACTATTCGTAATGACGAGGTGAATACGCCAATTAACATCACGGGCGTTACCCTAACAAGCGGAATCAGCCTCGCCAAAAATACCTGTACTGCGACACTGGCACCATCTCAGAGCTGTCAAATTACGGTAGGCTACTACCCAAGCTACTCGCACTCAGTTGAAACGATTGAAGTCTCTACTGATCATCCGAAACTATCTAAACTTTCGACTACCTTAATATATAGTGGTATTGATAAAGCAAGCAGCTCATTGAGCAGTGCCGTTACGCTAGCTGGCGCAAACGTGTACACCAATGAACACGCTTGGACCGCTGAAAATGGTGAACTTCAATCAGCAGACATGGGAACGTCTGCTGGCGCATCCATCTTGCATTTAACCGATCTTCCAAAAGGCAAACTATCAATGGACTTTAAAGTCTTGTCAGATGGTTTCGATGTTTTTGTCGTTTACGTCAATGGCCCAGAGTATGACTACACTCGCCAGCTTCTTGAGTACAATGAACTTTCTATCGATCTTTACCGGAAGTCAAACACGGTTACTTTTGCTTATCTGAAAAACTACGAGTTTAGCGGTGGTTACAACGCGCAAGCGTATATTCGCAATATCAAGATGTCAGTTAGTTCAGATAACACTAGCGAGAGCAGCGTAACAAAAACATCGAGTTCAGGCGGCAGCTTCTCGATTAGCCTATTGATGTTGCTAGCTGCAGGTCCTTTCCTGCGTCGCAAAAAAGGATAACAAGATGCAATATATACTCAAAACAATGCTGCTTGGTTTGAGCTCAATCAGCTTAGTCGCTTGCTCGGCAAATACAGAAATGCAGCAAGGTCAAGAGTCTGAACACCAAGCAATCATGGTAGAAGCGTACCAAGCTAGCGATAGTCAAATTTCATTTATCGCCGAGTCTAATGGCTGCAGTAAGAACGATGACTTTAGCTTAAAAATAGAGCAAAACTCTTCAACGGAAGCCCTACTCACAATCGTCAGGAACAAAGTGGATCATTGTAAACGAATGCCGTTTCCAAAGACTTTCACACTAACTCTAGATGAAGAGTTGAAAGGCAAAAAACTTTCCATTACCAACCCAAAAAGCAAGTCACTGGCTAAATAGTGATTCGCTTACGAAAGGGAGCCTCGGCTCCCTTTTTGCCTCTCGCAACTCAGCAATTTTCACTCTAGCGTTTTACGCCTGCTCAGACTCCACAATACGCTTAAGTGAATGCGGGTGCAGCTTGATACAAATGCCTTGGTACTTAAACGCCACGGTTGGGTTGTTCAAGCGTTCGCCTTCCCCTTTCGGGCTCGACAATTTGCTCTTTACACCCAGCTCTTTTAACTCATCAAAACGCGCGCCAAACGCTGGGTAAGTGTGTTTCAAATCAGCAAGAAACTCATCTGCGGTTTCGGCATGAGACGGAATCACAAACTCCACATGTTCCCAGCTTTCATTTGGGTAGATTTTGCCTTCCGCAGGGTATGGCAGCTCTAGACACTCAATCTTCCAGCCACGGCTTTCCAACGCTTTGTCGAATTCGATAACGATGATTGGGCGACCGTTTATTTTCGCTTGTGAAATCACCTTACCGTATTGATTCCATGCTTCATGCGCGGCTTTCGCTGTTTCAGTATCATTAATACGCAGCGCAATATGGTCAGCTTGAGCAAAGCTCAGATCCAGTTTTAACAGGGTTGCAAGCTCTTCAATCTTCGCCATAAATGCGTCCAGATCTTGGATCATCAATTCAGGCGTTAGGCGCTTTTCAACTAGTTGAGTCGTCATTGTGGGTCTCTTATGGGGCGATTTATCTCATTACTTTGAGTGCAATAGTAAACGCAAACTAAGCCACATTTCCATTCAATCGAAAAAGTAAAAATTTCGCCTATTCATCTCTGTATGAAAAGCAATAAAGTTGTTATGATTAGCCCCATTTTTGTGAACTCTAACAGAGCTCGGCGTACATATTGCCGAGTTCTTTGTCCTTGAATTGAAGGAAACGCGTGTGAATATCCAAGCACTTATTAATGACAAAGTATCTCAGGCTCTAGAAGCCGCTGGCGCACCTGCAGGCAGTCCTGCAGCCGTTCGCCAATCAGCAAAGCCACAATTTGGTGATTACCAAGCAAACGGCGTAATGGGCGTTGCTAAAAAACTGGGTACTAACCCACGAGAATTTGCACAGAAAGTACTGGATGTTCTAGACCTAGATGGTATTGCGAGCAAAACAGAAATCGCTGGCCCTGGTTTCATCAACATTTTCCTAAGCGAAGAGTTCCTTGCGAAACAAGCCGACGCGGCGCTAGCAGACGAACGTCTTGGCGTGGCTAAAGAAGAAGCACAAACCATCGTCGCTGATTACTCTGCACCAAACGTAGCAAAAGAAATGCACGTAGGTCACCTACGTTCAACCATCATCGGTGATGCGGTAGTACGTACGCTTGAGTTCTTAGGTCACAAAGTGATCCGCGCGAACCACATCGGCGACTGGGGTACTCAGTTCGGAATGCTTATCGCAAACCTTGAGCGTGTACAACAAGAGTCTGGCGAAGTTTCTATGGAACTTGCGGACCTTGAAGGCTTCTACCGTGAGTCTAAAAAGCTGTACGATGAAGATGAAGAGTTCGCAGTAAAGGCGCGAAACTACGTGGTAAAACTGCAAAGCGGTGACGAGTACTGTGCAGAAATGTGGAAAAAACTCGTTGATGTAACCATGATCCAAAACCAGCGCAACTACGACCGTCTAAACGTGTCACTGACTCGTGACGACGTAATGGGCGAAAGCATGTACAACGACATGCTTCCTAAGATCGTTGCGGACCTAAAAGAACAAGGTCTTGCCGTTGAAGATGATGGCGCGCAAGTTGTATTCCTAGATGAATACAAGAACAAAGATGGCGAACCAATGGGCGTTATCGTTCAAAAACGCGATGGTGGTTTCCTATACACAACAACAGATATCGCATGTGCAAAATATCGTTATGAAGAGCTAAGCGCAGACCGTGTGCTTTACTTCATCGACTCACGTCAACACCAGCACCTAATGCAAGCTTGGACGATTGTTCGTAAAGCGGGCTACGTGCCTGAGTCTGTATCTCTTGAGCACCACGCGTTCGGCATGATGCTGGGTAAAGACGGAAAGCCATTCAAGACTCGTGCGGGTGGTACCGTTCGTTTGGCAGATCTTCTGGATGAAGCAGAAGTTCGCGCAGCACAGCTGATCGAATCTAAAAACCCTGAACTAGATGCAGAAGAAAAAGAGAAGATCTCTAAAACAGTTGCAATGGCAGCGGTTAAATACTCTGACTTATCTAAACACCGTACGACTGACTACGTGTTCGATTGGGACAACATGTTAGCGTTTGAAGGTAACACAGCACCATACATGCAATATGCATACACTCGCGTAGCTTCAATTTTCGCTAAAGCTGGTGTTGCTATGGATGCTCTCCAAGGTGACATCAAAATCACTGATGAGAAAGAGAAAGCACTTATTGCTAAACTTATGCAGTTCGAAGAAGCGGTGCAATCTGTTGCTCGCGAAGGCCAACCACACATCATGTGTAGCTACCTATTCGAACTAGCAGGTCAGTTCTCTAGCTTCTACGAAGCGTGCCCTATCCTAGTTGCTGAAGACGAAGCAGTGAAACAAAGCCGTCTGAAACTAGCTGCGCTAACAGCGAAGACCATCAAGCAAGGTCTGTCTCTACTGGGTATCGATACTCTAGAGCGTATGTAATCCGCTTTTACGTAGTTAGCTTAAGTAGCACAAGCTAAATGATGACAAAGGTTGACGTGAAAGCGCCAACCTTTTGTTTTATCTGTCGTATACTAATTCAAACTAAAAATTAATCGGACAGCAATAATGAGTTTTGAACTTCATCCTCAATTGGCAAAAGACACTTCGGTGATTGGTCACTTCCCACTTTGCGTCGCGCTTCTTCATAAAGATAATGCTGTGCCATGGGTTATCTTGGTGCCTAAACGCGAAAATTTGAAAGAGCTACACCACTTGCCAATGCAAGAGCAACAACAGTTTTTGCTCGAATCTCAAGCGGTAAGCCAAGCACTCGAAGCGACATTCCGCCCAGACAAGTTAAACCTTGGCGCCCTAGGTAACATGGTGCCACAGCTGCACATTCACCATATTGCGCGCTTTAAAGACGATATGGCATGGCCAGGACCAGTTTGGGGGAATACAAAAGGAGAGTTTCGTACTGACGAAGAACAAGAAGAGATTCTTAACCGAATTCGTAATGTGTTGTCGTTAAGCTCTATCTTCCGTAAAGCGTAACCGTTATATAACTTTTAATTCAGGTAGAAAGTAAAAAGCCGCATCATTGCTGATGCGGCTTTGTTGTTTGTGCGCGATGGTTCATTGCTCCTACTACATGGTTACGGTAAGTGACAAACCATCGTGCTTTGTGACTGCATAGCGTATTCGCGTTATATGATGAGCTTTATTTGTATCTACCAAGCGAGAAATGCGACCTTTGTTAATCCATACACTTAACATGGCGTCTGCACCGTCTTCACTCATTCCGAACTGTTTTGCTAGCTCAGATTGGGAAACCGTTCCTTTTTCGGCAATATATTGATAAAGCTCTTTTAAAATCATACGACTTGCGCCTCAAACTCGCCTTGATGTTTCTTGCCTACACGCTTGAAAACGCGGTACGTGCCAAAGAAAATCGCAATAATTGCAGCAATCCAAACGCCGCTGGTGATAGGGCTATCAGCGAAATGCATAAGCTGATGATAGAAAGTCGCACTCAAGTACGCGAGCCCCATTGTCCATACCGCTATGAAGCGCGCAAAGTTATTGCCGAATTCTCGAACATAGGCACCCATCGCAGCCACACAAGGAGTGTAAAGTAAGATAAAAATTAGGTACGCAAAAGCAGCATGACCAGAAACAAATTTCTCTTTTATGTTACCAAAGATCGATTCATCGATTTCTTGCTCCTCTGCGACTGCATGAGAATCCGCTAAATCACCGACGTCAATCCCCAGCGGATCAGAATAACTCAGCCCTGCTAGGTTTTCAGGAATGCTCATCACCGCTTCTTCTAGGCTACCCATAAGATCAAATTCTGCATCCTCTCCATCGGTTGGCGTAGTATATAAGCTGTTCAATGTGCCCACGACTGCCTCTTTCGCGAAGATACCAGTAATAATACCAACCGTTGCTGGCCAGTTATCCTCTTGAATACCAATTGGTGCAAACACTGGCGTCACAACCTGAGCGGCTTTTGATAGAACCGATTTATCACTGTCTTCATTACCGAATGTACCGTCAGTTCCTAGCGAGTTGAGGAAGCTCAAGATAGCAACAACCACTACGATGGTTTTACCTGCACCCAATACAAAACGCTTAAGTTTTTGCCAAGTTTTGATCACGACGTTCTGCAACGTTGGAAGCTCATAGTCAGGCATTTCCATCACCAAGCTATCACTGCTGCCAGGATACAGCGTGTGCTTGAGGAACAAACCGGTAAACACCGCGGCGACAATACCAAGTAGGTAAAGTGCAAACACAATGTTTTGACCAGAGCCTGGGAAGAAAGCGGCAGCAAATAAAGCGTACACAGGTAAGCGAGCACCACATGACATAAACGGTGCCATCGACGCAGCCAACTTGCGCTCACGCTCTTGGTCTAGCGTGCGCGTTGCCATGATCGACGGAACGTTACAGCCAAAACCAAGAACCAAAGGGACAAACGCTTTACCCGGCAAGCCGATTTTCTGCATCACTTTATCAAGCACAAACGCAGCACGTGCCATGTAACCCGAGCTCTCAAGCACAGCAAGGAATAAGTACAAACACGCTATGACCGGGATAAAGGTCGCAACTGTTTGAATACCGCCGCCTAAACCATCAGCAATCACCGTAACTAGCCATACGGGGAGGTGACCATCTAATAAGTGGTGTCCACCATCAACCAGCAATGCGCCTACACCAATGTCAAAAAAGTCGATAAATGCACTACCGATGTTAATCGAGAACATAAACATCAAGTACATAACAACAAAGAAGAATGGGATCCCAATCCACTTGTTCAAAATAAACTGGTCGAGTTTTTCAGTCACACTACGGCTTAATTTGCCTTCGCTTCGGCGAACTTTTTTACACTGTTCATGCAGGTATGTGTACTTGGTATCCGCGACATGCAAATCGATATCCAAGTCTAAAGTCGCAGTGACTTCCAATACTTTGCTTCTATCAATATCGGAAAGGCTATTGAGAACCATCGTGTCTTTTTCAAGCGCACGAATCGCTAATGCACGATGGGCGACGGTTTGATCGTTAAAAAGTGTGGAAACAGTTTGAATCGCCGACTCCATCTTTTCACCGTAATGCAAAGATAGCTCTTTAAGCGCAATCCCTTGAACGATGGACTTATGAAGTTTTTCTTTAAACTCTGCAACTTGAGTTTTATTGGTTGCAGATAAACTTACTACAGGACAACCTAATGTTTTCTCAAGCTCTGAAACGTTAATCATTTGACGTTCACGTTTTAGTGCATCCATTTTGTTGAGAACAACAATCATAGGACGGCCAAGTTCGCGAAGTTGCAACGTCATATATAAGCTGCGCTCTAAACTCGTGGCATCAACCACGTTGATAATGAGATCAGCAGGATGAGTTAGAACCGCACGCGATGCAATGGATTCGTCAATACTATTGCTATCATTCCCACTGTCTAACGAGTAAATACCAGGAAGGTCAGTGAGCAAAAACTCGTCACCCGCATGTTTGAATTGTCCCGTTTTCTTTTCAACGGTGACGCCTGCCCAGTTACCAACTTGCTGTTTTGCGCCAGTCAAACCATTAAATAGCGTCGTTTTACCACTATTAGGATTACCTACGGTAAGCACTTGATATTGCATTACACTCGCTCCACTTCAATTTTCTGAGCAATGGTTTCTCGCAATGCGACAGACACACCACGGACTTCGACTTGTAAAGGATCGCCCATTGGAGCACGTCGAATCACTTTGACTTCTGTATTGGGAAGCAGCCCCATTACCATGAGTTTCTTTCTGATATCTGATGAAAGACCATCTAACAACCGAATCGTCACCGTATCGCCAGGATTAATCTCTGATAACTTCATAGTGGCCCTTAAAAGTATTGCTAATGAGAAATATTATTATTTAATGAGTTTAGGCTGCCAATATTACTCTTCTATAACCCTTCAATCCTTGTGTGAAATCAAAGATTTCATAAATGTTTTCATGCTTTCAAACGTCAACTCCGTAAATTTCCTCTCGTTATTTACGTCAAAATTAACAATTAAAAATCACGATCAATGAAATAAAAATGTCACAAATAAAGGACAAAAATAAAAATTCAATACAAAACAACAATTTAATAGGAAGTTAAAACTTTGTCGCTTTTCTCATATCAACATGGCGTTATTTTTATAAGAAAAATAAGTAACCTCTCGTATAGTTACTCCATCGAGAGGGCAACCTCTCAAATGAATTCCAGAGGTGGCATGGCAACATGTCACTCCGGCAGCAAGCGAAGGTGTCATTGACACCCGTGGTATAGTCCCCCCGGCTATACCACGATATTTTTTTCATCTCTCTCTAAACTCTTTATCTTATCCACCTTTTCAGCACAGTTCTGTTTTCACGAATTTCGCATTCCCCCACGACTCAAATGAACCAACGCACTCTAGATACAAAAATACAACCATTCATCTATTTGTCGCCGTAGGTAAATCCGTCCTCTTAAGCCATGTATGGTTATAGCTAAGAACAGCGCTACTAACAGATAGAGCGTGACCGTGCTTACGTATTGAGAATGGATTTATAGGCTAGATATGATGAAGAAGCAATGAGAATCACTGCATTGGTAGCTCTAGAATAGTAGAGCACTATAAGCAACTCCCCAGTCTTTTGAATATTCACTAGGGAGTGTGTAATGAGGGTTTTTTAGTTGGTTTCTTGGCTTTCTTGAGTCAAAGCAAACTTGGAAGGAGGCAAACCAAAATGCAATTTAAACTTTTGGCTAAAGTAAGAAGGATCATTAAAGCCGCAGTTAAACGCTACTTCGCTGATTTTCTCGCCCGCTAATAACTGCTCACACGCCGTTTCTAAACGAACTTCGGTTACATAATCTTTTAACGTTCTTGACGAGGCTGATTTAAAGCGCCTCTGTAAAGAGCGTTCTGACATGAACAGCATTTTAGCCGCTAAAGCAGTACCAAACTCAGGGTCATGGTAATGCTCAGCCACCAGCTGATAGACTTTTTGCAACCATTCTTTCTCTGGGGTCACTTTATCTTCGACGATAGGTTCAGACTCAAATTCTTGCAGAGATTCATCCACATAACTCATCTCCTTCGCCGTTGGCCATGTAATTTCGATTTTATTTTGAGCGTCGGAAGTAAATACCGCCAAGTATCCTCCACTCGTTGTCACTAACTGGGCAAGATGATCAATACTCAATTCAGAGTGGTTCATATTAGATGGACGCCCAGTCGTCACTTTATTAGGCAGTTGCGTCCCATAATCAAGAAAACTCAATGAAACAATATCATTGCCCTCTTCTAGCATGATTCTCACCGTTTGGCCTCGGAAAGAACGCTTGATGATATTGGCAAAAATGCTGTTGAAGATAACATCAAGGTTAAAGCTTTCCAGAGCAATTCGACTTATTTTTCTCTCATCTTCAAGCTCCACCATAATCCCAGCCTTCGCAAAATCATCTTGCCATACATCAACAACCGATTGAGTTATCTGACTCAAATTGTAATTGTGACTGCCGCCGCTAGCTTCACCAGGAACACTTTTTAACTCATTTAATTGCCATGTCGTTTTCGCCAGATGATCTTCCGTAGCTGCATCCAAAGGTATGGGTAATTTTGCCGCTATAAAATCGACACTGGACTTAATAGATTGCGCCACGTGATCAACCAGCAGGTTTCTGACTTGAATCTGTTTACGTAGCTGTTGGTTACTCGTCAACAACACTCGGCTTTGATGCCTCAACTGGTTAGTTTTGAGTGTCACTTGCGCAGCTAAATCACGGTTAGCCTGTACAACATAGCGAGAACGCCAGTACATAAGTAGTGCAACCATGGCAATACTCACTACCACAAAACCTAAAATTGCGAGTTGCGATAAATACCAAGGATCAAGCACAATAAAATACGACTCGAGCCCAACCAATCCAGCAGCGACTTGAGACTCATTACTTACCTGCAGATGGTATTCACCGGAATTGAGATGCTCTAGAGTCAGTTGGCCTCCCTCTAGCGCTTGCCAAGGATCATCGCTATTCAATCGATAATACAAATTTTGGCTGTCTGGTTTTGGCATCACGCCAAATAAGAAACTTAGAGAAGATCCATACGGTAATTTTATTCCATTCAAATCGGCGCTACCAACTTGTAGAACCTCGTTTTCAAGCACAACTTGGCTCACGATAAACTTCGACTCTGGAGGGTTGGACACAAGCAGCTTGGATGCTTCAGCTTTTACCAACCCGTATTTCGACCCTAAGACGAGCTCTCGCTCACCACCTTCTTTTTGCTGTATAACACTGCAAATTCCTGGTAGAAACTCGTTGTTCATTAAGCCAGACGCCGATGAATAATGTTTCACTAATTCACCCGAAAGGTGGTAATAGCTTAATCCGACAGAAGAGGCTAACCACACACCTTGCCTGTCTCTGATCAAGCAAGCAGGTCGCGCGTTGGGCACACTCATTTCAACAACATGTTTCTCGTCACTTCCTTTAATCGTTTTAAAAACGCCGTAAGATGACGCAAACCACTGACTGCCATCAACCGCCGTGACCATGTCTAATGATTCGCCAAATTTTTCGGAGTAGCGGATGAACTGGATGTTTTCATTGCTGTATTGATAAACCCCATGATCGGTCCCTATCAATAGAGAATCTTCAGTGTCGTATAAACGCGTAACCTTAGCTGGTAAGTACTGACTTACTAGCCACTCACTTCCAAAGTTTCTTACGCTTTGCTTGGTTATATCAACATTGTAAAGATGGTATCCACTTGATACCCAGAGACGATCATTACCATCTACAGTCACGTGCTCCACTGCGTGTCCAGCCATAACCTGTAAATAAGGAAATGTCACTTTGTTAAGACCATTCAACTCGAATATTTCGAGCCCTTTAGAGGTCGCAAGCCAAAGCATCCCACCTTGAAATGCAAATTCATTGATCTGCGAATCAAGCTCCAAGACTTTGATATTGCCACTCTCACCTGTCCGATAAAGCTTTCGGTCATCCGCGAACCAAAGCGCATCATCAGGTCCTGTGGCGGTTTGCCGAATTCGCCCTGATAAGGTTTGCGAGTCATAACTACTGAAGGTTACTCGTTCAAACTTTTTACTAAACAAGGAGTAATAACGAATGCCTTGGTTAGTCGCGATCCACATCCCTCCCATGTTGTCACTCAGTAGCGAATAGATCTTTGTATTATCCAGCTCCAGTTCAAGAAAGCTTGCAGGCTCGACTTCTGTCACTTCGCCTGACAAGAATGAGTATAAATACAGACCATGCTCAGTCCCCACCCAGTACTCTTGATTTGTCTCAGCGAAAGTCAATACATGAGAACCGCCAATCTTAATCACCTCTTTATCAGGTTGATAAATATTGAAAATTAATGCCCCACGCAACGTTCCTACCAGAATTTCTCTGCGCGTGTGTGAGTAGTAGATCTTTTCAATGTAGTTCTGACCTGAAGCGACTACATGGTCAAACTTATCTCCTTCTGAAAGATAAAAGCCAGAAGTTGTAGCAAGTGCCCACTTCTCTTCGAGCAGAACCGCATCGTTAATATAAACATAGCTATTGTTGCTATGTTGATAGAGCTGCAACAACGAAAAGGACTTTAACTCGCTAGTATCGATGTTGTAAGTATAGAAATGTGCGCCATCACTAACCCAAATATAATCTTCAGAAGAACCGATTTTTCTTATTTGCGACCCGGGGTTTAAGCTAAAGACTAAACGTCTTTCTTGATTTGGATAAGTTTGATACACCTCATTCTCAACAAAGGTCCAGAACGAGCCTTCATAATAAGCCAGTTGCTTGGCAGACGTTTGTAAAAAACTGCCTGATTTAGGTAGGATATTTTGGCCATCATAAAACAACACCCGCCCATGCACGTCGTGAATCCACAAGCCCCCTTGCTCACCCAAGAACAATTTTTTAGCCGCAATAAAAGTACCCTTAACCTGAGTCGGCAAAGGGTAAAAGATGGCATTCGCATTATGAAGAGCAAATGCTTGGAAAGATAGGAAAAAGCCCAACAAGACAAGGGCTAATTGGCGTAGCAAGACGAAAACCTTTTATATCAATTTGTGCTCGGCGCTCACCGTCCATATCTTCTACAGCATGGACTTATACGGTTATTTTGAGCTGCTAATTATTGATAATGATATCTCAATTACTGTTTGAGAAAAGGCTCGCCTTGCCAAAGGTTGTAATTCTTACTACTGGATCACGTTAAAAGGACTATTCCTACACAACAACACTACTTAATCCGTCTTTTGGCTCAAGCACTGCTCAAAATTATTCGCCATATTGTTGAGAAAAGTAAAGTAACTGCCCGGTTTTGCTTCAATTGTGCTCCCTAATGGGTCAAGTTCACCTTTGGCAACTTTGCTACCTCGCATCACGCTCTGAACGACAGCTGAAGTAAACTGAGGTTCAGAAAACACGCAGGCTACATCTCCTGAACTTAACTTTTGACGAATTTGGATTAAGGTTTTTGCCCCCGGCTTACGATCCGGGCTCACGGTGAAGTGCCCCATTTGATTTAACTCATAACGCTCTTCGAAATAACCATAAGCATCGTGAAACACAAAGTAACCTTTGTCTTTCACTGGCGATAATTTCTTCTTGATCTCTAGGTCCGTCTGGCTGAGCTCAGTTTCAAATTTTTTAAGGTTTTCTTGGTACTGTGCTGCATTTTCCGGATCAAGTGATCCCAGTTGATTCACGACAGCCTTGGCAACTTGTTGTGCTTGACTTACACCTAACCAAAAGTGCGGATCATGTGAACCATGATCGTGGCCATCATGGTCATGGTTATGGTTATGCTCACTATCAAACTCACGCAAATCTAGATCTGGAATTTGACTAATAGTCAGCGTATTCGATCTGTCTGACACGACTTTTTCCAGAAACGGTTCTAGATCATGTCCGTACCAAATAACTAAATCAGCAGAAGCGATTTTCTTAACATCCGATGGGCGTAAAGCGTAATCATGGGGCGAAGTATTAGACTGCAGTAATACATCTGGCGAAGTCACCCCTTGAGTAAGCTCTGTCACTAATAACTGAATAGGTTTGATACTCGTTAGTACCGTTACTGCGTGTGCTGGCAACGTTAGCATCGCTGACGCAGCAAGAATTAATGCTCTTTTCATAGTTTTACTTGGGATATGGTGTAGAAAGTGTGATAATGTTACATTATAACATTATTGATTTGCAAATGAGTTTCATTCATGTCTTCCTTAGTCCATCTTGAGCACTTATGCGTCGAGTTCGATGGCCGCAGAGTTCTCGATAACATTAGTATGGAATTACAAAAGGGCAAAATAACAACCCTAATTGGTCCCAATGGAGCGGGAAAATCAACGTTAGTCAAAGTCATTTTAGGCCTTCAAAAACCGACTAGCGGCAAATTAAACCGACAAAGAAAACTAAAAATTGGTTATGTTCCTCAAAAATTGAAACTCAATGACTCTCTTCCATTGAATGTCACCCGTTTTCTAAATTTAGCAGGAAAATACAGTAAACAAGAATGTATTGATGCATTAAGGCTTGTTGGCGCTGAGCATTTAATTAGTAGTAACATGCATCGCTTGTCAGGTGGTGAAAACCAACGCGTATTACTTGCGCGTGCTTTGCTTCAACGCCCAGAGCTGTTAGTGCTAGATGAACCTGCGCAGGGTGTGGATATTCAAGGTCAAATCGATCTCTACGATCTAATTGAAAGCATTCGTCACCGATTCGATTGCGGTGTATTTATGGTGTCACACGACTTACATTTAGTAATGGCCAAAACAGATGATGTCATTTGTCTGCATCACCATGTTTGCTGCTCTGGTTCACCTGCCACGATTACTCAGCACCCTTCTTACATCGCGCTATTTGGCAATGCAGCGAGAGAATCGCTCGCGTTTTATCATCACGACCACGAGCATCATCATCACGATTTATCCGGAACGCCAGTAACTGGCGATGCGACATCATGCTCCAACCATAAACACGGACATCACCATCATGATTGAGTTTCTTCTACCTTCTATTCTTGCTGGTATTGGCATCGCGATCATTGCAGGTCCTCTTGGGTCATTTGTCGTTTGGCGCAAAATGGCTTACTTCGGTGATACCCTGGCACATGCTTCATTGATGGGTTTGGCATTAGGCTTTCTGCTCAATGTGAACCTTTATCTTGCACTACTCGTTTGCTGTTTAGCACTCGCTGTATTGCTCGTGACATTGCAGAAACAACAACTGGTCGCAACCGATACGCTTCTGGGTATACTCGCCCATAGCGCGTTATCTGTTGGTCTAGTTTCTGTTAGTTTCTTGGATAATGTCCGTGTAGATCTGATGAGTTACTTGTTCGGTGACTTACTCGCAGTATCTCCGCAAGATCTGATGTTCATTTACGCAGGTGTCGCTGCTGTTAGTGTGTGTCTTTACGTTTTTTGGCGACCTTTATTGTCGAGCACAGTTAGTGAAGAGCTTGCTGCCGTCGAGGGCGTCAATACAGACTTGGTTAGATTGGTGTTAATGCTTATGGTAGGTGTTGTGATTGCCGTAGGAATGAAGTTTGTTGGGGCACTTATCATGACTTCTTTGCTGATCATCCCAGCAGCAACAGCACGTAAGGTCTCTTCATCACCAGAGCAAATGGCACTGTTCGCATCTATTATTGGCTCTGTGGCAGTACTAATGGGGCTTAGCCTATCATGGCACTTCGATACGCCGGCTGGCCCATCAGTAGTAATCAGCGCAACATCTCTGTTTATGCTTAGCCAATTTATTCGCCAAAAATCGTAAAAAGTACCTTGATACAAAAAAGCCTAGCAATTATTGCTAGGCTTTTTTAGCTTTAAGCTTCGAGTTGGAAATTACCAGCCCGTTACTTCACGTAGACCTTGGCCGATCTCTGCTAGAGATTTCACAGTCTTAACGCCCGCCGCTTCTAGTGCTGCAAATTTGTCTTCAGCAGTACCTTTACCGCCAGAGATAATCGCACCAGCGTGGCCCATACGTTTACCAGGAGGAGCAGTTACACCAGCAATGTAGGAAACCACTGGCTTCGTTACGTTTTCTTTAATGTATGCTGCTGCTTCTTCTTCTGCAGTACCACCGATTTCACCGATCATAACAATCGCTTCTGTTTCAGGGTCCTCTTGGAACAGTTTTAGAATATCAATGAAGTTTGAACCTGGGATTGGGTCACCACCAATACCAACACAAGTAGACTGGCCGAAACCTTCGTCTGTTGTTTGCTTAACTGCTTCGTAAGTTAGAGTACCGCTGCGAGATACGATACCTACTTTACCTTTCTTGTGGATGTGACCAGGCATGATACCGATCTTACACTCGTCAGGAGTGATAACACCCGGACAGTTAGGACCGATCATACGAACGCCAGTTTCTTCTAGCTTCACTTTCACGTCGATCATATCTGTTGTAGGGATGCCTTCCGTGATTGTTACGATTAGCTCGATGCCCGCATCAATCGCTTCTAGAATTGCATCTTTACAGAAAGGTGCTGGAACGTAGATAACTGTCGCTGTTGCACCAGTTGCTTCCACTGCTTCACGAACGGTGTTGAATACAGGTAGGCCTAGGTGAGTTTGGCCACCTTTACCTGGAGACACACCACCAACCATTTGCGTACCGTATGCGATAGCTTGCTCTGAGTGGAAAGTACCTTGACCACCAGTGAAACCCTGACAGATTACTTTAGTGTCTTTGTTAATTAATACAGACATTATTTAGCCTCCGCAGCAGCAACAACTTTCTGAGCAGCATCCGTTAGCGACTCAGCAGCAATGATATCAACATCAGAATTAGCAAGAACTTCGCGACCTAGGTCAGCGTTAGTACCTTCTAGACGAACAACAACAGGTACGCTTACACCTACTTCTTTAACCGCACCGATAATACCTTCTGCGATCATGTCACAACGTACGATACCACCGAAGATGTTAACAAGTACCGCTTTCACGTTGTCATCTGATAGGATGATCTTGAATGCTTCAGCAACACGCTCTTTCGTCGCGCCGCCACCTACATCTAAGAAGTTAGCTGGCTTGCCGCCGTGTAGGTTTACGATATCCATCGTACCCATTGCTAGGCCAGCACCGTTAACCATACAGCCAACGTTACCATCTAGTGCTACGTAGTTCAGTTCCCACTGAGCTGCGTGCGCTTCACGCTCATCTTCTTGTGAAGGATCGTGCATTTCACGAAGCTTAGGCTGACGGTACAGTGCGTTTGAGTCGATGTTGATCTTACCGTCAAGACATAGCAGGTTGCCTTCACCAGTAATCACAAGTGGGTTGATCTCTAGCAGAGCAAGGTCGTACTGAGAGAACATAGTGCCAAGACCCATAAAGATCTTAACGAATTGTTTGATTTGGTCACCTTCAAGACCAAGTTTGAACGCAAGCTCGCGACCTTGGTAAGCTTGTGGGCCTACTAGTGGATCGATTGCTGCTTTGTGGATAAGCTCCGGCGTTTCTTCCGCAACTTTTTCGATTTCCACACCACCTTCTGTTGAAGCCATGAAAACGATCTTACGGCTTGCACGGTCAACAACCGCACCTAGGTATAATTCGTTTGCAATGTTTGAAGCTTCTTCAACAAGGATTTTTGTAACTGGCTGACCATTAGCGTCAGTTTGGTAAGTCACTAGGTTTTTACCTAACCACTTTTGTGCAAACTCTTTAACGCCTTCTTTTGTATCGTGCAGCTCTACACCGCCCGCTTTACCACGGCCACCAGCGTGAACCTGACATTTAACTACTTTCTTTTCTGTACTGATACGGCCTGCAGCTTCAAAAGCTTCTTGTGGTGTATCACACGCGTAGCCTTCTGGCACAGGCAAACCGAATTCTGCAAACAGCTGTTTGGCTTGGTATTCATGCAAATTCATTTCGATATTCCGTTTGTTTTTCCCTTAAGGGATTTATTATTTCCATAACGCTGCAGTCTTGGCTGCTTGTACGTCTGTAGGGTCTTCTCAAATCAATCCCTCATCACGAGTACTCATGGAGTGGGATTCAAATGAAGGCCAGACGTTGAGCTAGTCTAGCCATTGAAATTTTTAACGTCTAGCTACCTACGATAACTAGACGTTTTAGCGATATTAAACGTCTAATAGGAGACGTGCTGGATCTTCTAGCAACTCTTTGATCGTCACTAGGAAGCCAACAGACTCGCGACCATCAATTAGGCGGTGATCGTAAGACAGCGCTAGGTACATCATCGGCAAGATTTCAACTTTGCCATCCACTGCCATCGGACGCTCTTGGATCTTATGCATACCAAGAATCGCTGATTGAGGTGGGTTGATGATTGGTGTAGACATTAGTGAACCGAACACACCACCGTTTGTGATAGTGAAGTTACCGCCCATTAGCTCGTCTACCGTTAGCTTGCCATCACGACCTTTGATAGCCAGTTCTTTGATGCCTTTTTCAACATCAGCGAAACCAAGCTTGTCACAGTCTTTTAGGACAGGTGTAACTAGACCACGTGGCGTTGATACCGCCATGCTAATGTCGAAGTAGTTGTGGTAAACAATGTCATCGCCATCAATCGAAGCATTTACTTCTGGGTAACGCTTAAGCGCTTCTGTTACTGCTTTTACGTAGAAAGACATGAAGCCCAAACGAATACCGTGACGCTCTTCGAACTGATCTTTGTACTGCTTACGAAGGTCCATGATTGGTTTCATGTTCACTTCGTTAAACGTCGTTAGCATTGCCGTGTTGTTCTTCGCCTCTAGCAGACGGTTAGCGACTGTCTTACGCAGGCGAGTCATTGGAACACGTTTTTGGCTACGAGCCGCTGCCGGCACGTCAACCACTGCTGGTGCTTCTTCTTTTGGCGCAGCTTTAGCGTTCGCAAGATGCGCTTCAATATCTTCGCGCGTAATACGACCACCAACGCCAGTGCCTTTCACTTGGCTTGCTTCTAAGCCATGCTCAGCCAATAAACGACGTACGGCTGGGCTTAGTGCATCATTGCTTTCTTCGCTAAGCGCAGCTTTATGACGTTTATCAGGAGATGCTTCCGTACCTTCTGTTTTGTCTGCGGTAGGCTCACCTGCAACTGCACCTGGCTTCAATTTAGCAATGATTTGTTTAGAAAGTACTGTCGCACCTTCTTCTTCAACGATAGCTTCCAAAACGCCTGCTTCCGGAGCTGGCACTTCTAGCACGACTTTGTCTGTCTCGATGTCAACCAAAACCTCGTCACGCTCTACTGCGTCGCCTGGTTGTTTGTGCCATGTCGCTACGGTTGCATCAGCAACTGATTCAGGTAAATCTGGAACCAGAATTTCAATTGTCATATCTGTTTCTTCCTTTAACTTCTAGTTCTTAATTCGAAGTTTTTGAGTTCACGTTCAGAGCGTCTTCAACCAACGCTTTTTGTTGTTTCAAGTGCACCGACATGTAGCCAACTGCTGGCGAAGCAGAAGCTGGGCGACCTGCGTATTTAAGATCTGCACCTGCAGGAATAGCGGCACGGAAGTTGTGTTGGCTACAGTACCAAGCACCTTGGTTCTGAGGCTCTTCCTGACACCACACGAAGTCTTCAACGTTAGTGTATTGAGCAATCGCTGCTTGTACTTCTTCCATCGGGAATGGATAAAGCTGCTCGATACGCACGATAGCGACATCGTCTTGCTCGTTGTTACGGCGCTGCTCCAGTAGGTCAAAATAAACCTTACCTGAACAGAACACGACGCGTTTTACTTTGCTTGGGTCTAAATCATCTACTTCTGGAATTGCAGATTGGAATGCACCGTCCGCTAAGTCTTCAATTGTCGAAGTACATAGAGGATGGCGCAGCAAAGATTTTGGCGACATAACAATCAGAGGTCGACGCATTGGGCGTACAACTTGACGACGAATCATGTGGTATACCTGAGCCGGTGTTGAAGGAACTACAACCTGCATATTTTGCTCAGCACACAACTGAAGGTAACGCTCTAGACGTGCAGAGGAGTGCTCAGGGCCTTGACCTTCGTAACCGTGAGGTAGAAGCATTGTGAGACCACACAAGCGTGCCCATTTCTGCTCACCTGACGAAATGAATTGGTCAATCACAACCTGCGCGCCGTTGGCAAAGTCACCAAACTGCGCTTCCCAGATAGTCAAACCACCTGGCTCTGCTGTTGCGTAACCGTATTCAAATGCCAATACCGCTTCTTCTGACAGTACTGAGTCAAACACTTGGAATGGACCCTGATTGTCATGAATATTCGCTAATGGAATGTACGTACTTGCATCTGTTTGGTTATGAAGAACCGAGTGACGGTGGAAGAAAGTACCACGACCCGAATCCTGACCAGAAAGGCGAATACGCTTGCCATCATCAACTAATGTTGCATACGCCAATGTTTCGGCCATACCCCAGTCGATTGCTTTTTCACCGGTCATCATTGCTAGGCGATCGTTGTAAAGCTTATTAACACGGCTTTGCAGTTTATGGCTTTCTGGATACTGACAAAGACGATTACCCAACTCGATAAGACGCGTCTTGTCATATTTTGAATCCCACTCCATATCCCATTCATGCCCTAAGTAAGGGGACCAGTCTACAGAGTGCAACGCCATTGGACGCCATTCTTTAACCACCACTTCACCGCGGTCTAATGCGTCGCGGTACTCATTGACTAACTGAGTCGCTGTCTCGATATCTGATTCGTTTTTATCGATCAGAATATCCGCATACAATTTGCGTGGTGTAGGGTGTTTTTTGATTTTTTGGTACATCAAAGGCTGAGTCGCGTTTGGCTCATCGGCCTCGTTGTGACCGTGGCGACGGTAACACACCAAATCAATCACGACATCGCGCTTGAACTCGTTGCGGTAATCCAAAGCAATACGAGTAACAAAAGCAACCGCTTCTGGGTCATCGGCATTCACGTGGAAAATTGGCGCCTGAACCATCTTCGCGATATCTGTACAGTACATCGTTGAACGCGTGTCACGAGGGTTAGACGTCGTAAAGCCAACTTGGTTGTTAATAACGATACGCACCGTACCACCGACTTGGAAACCACGAGCCAGTGACATGTTGAACGTTTCGGCAACCACACCCTGACCAGCGATTGCAGAGTCACCGTGGATAGTGATAGGAAGCACTTTGCTACCTTGATTATCACCCAAGCGATCTTGACGTGCTCGCACCGATCCCATGACTACTGGGTTGACGATTTCTAGATGCGATGGGTTAAATGCAAGAGCTAAGTGAACATCACCACCTGGGGTAGCAAAGTCGGCAGAGAAGCCTTGGTGATATTTCACATCACCCGTACCCCAAGTTTCGTCGTGTTTACCGGCAAACTCATCGAACAGATCTTGAGGCTTCTTACCAAGCACGTTCACCAGCATGTTCAAACGACCACGGTGAGCCATACCGATAACCACTTCACGCATCCCACTTGTTCCCGCGTGACGGATCAACTCTTTCGTCATCGGAATCAGTGCGTCACCACCTTCTAGAGAGAAACGTTTTGCACCTGGGAATTTCGCCCCGAGGTAACGCTCCAAACCTTCAGCGGCTGTTAGCTCTTCTAGGAATGTGCGCTTCTCATCTTTGTTGAATGATGGCTGGCCTACGACAGACTCAAGACGTTGTTGGATCCAACGTTTTTGCTCTGTGTCAGTCATGTGCATGTATTCAGCACCGATGGAACCGCAGTAAGTTTTGTTGAGGGCTTCATAGATGTCTTTCAACTTCATGGTTTCTTGCCCAACAGCAAAAGAACCTACGTTGAAAGTTTCTTCGAAGTCATCTTCGGTAAGATTATGAAAAGCAGGGTCTAACTCCGCCACGGTTGGGCGTTGCCATAGACCTAATGGGTCTAATTCTGCAGCTTCATGTCCGCGGAAACGGTATGCGTTGATTAGCTGTAGAACTTTTACTTGTTTTGCATCGACATCTGGGTCACTAACTTGGACATTGTAATGCTTTGTTTCTCTAGCGAGTCGACGGAAGTAGTCACGGACACGTGAATGTGGTTGTTCTGCCACTTCTTCTGACGGCTTAGGTAAGCCTTCAAAAACACGTTTCCACTCCTCACTTACCAGATCGGGATCACTTAGATACAGTTCGTAGAGGTCCTCTACATACGTTGCATTGGCGCCAGCCAAGTGTGAAGACTCGAGCCATGCCTTCATCACGCCGTTGTGCATATTTTCCCTTAACCAGTAGTTTTCACGTTTGCTTCGGTCTTTGCCGAGCTATAAGAGCCGACCAGAACTAGTCGGCAATTTTTGTATTCTTTACTCGAAATATTCTTGAAGCAGTGAAGCGGTCATATCGGGTGATCCGCAACACTGCGACATTCCTAAGAGCGAGTAAATTAAACCGAGCGATTAACCAGCATCGACTTAATATGGCCGATGGCTTTTGTCGGATTTAATCCCTTAGGACAAACACTTACACAATTCATGATGCCATGGCAACGAAAAACGCTAAATGCATCATCAAGATCAGACAAACGTTCATCTGTTGCCGTATCACGGCTATCAATTAGCCAGCGGTACGCCGCAAGAAGACCTGCTGGACCGATGAATTTGTCAGGGTTCCACCAGAATGATGGGCAAGACGTTGTACAACATGCACACATGATACATTCATACAATCCATCTAAATGCGCACGATCATCAGGCGATTGTAGGTTCTCGCGTGATGGTGGTAATGCACCATCATCAATCAAGAATGGTTTAACTTTCGCATAGTTATCATAGAACTGCGTCATGTCAACGATAAGATCGCGCACGACAGGTAACCCTGGCAGTGGACGAATAACTATCTTATCGCCTTGTAGAGCAGATAACGGTGTGATACACGCTAGACCATTTTTACCATTCATGTTCAAACCATCAGAACCACATACCCCTTCACGGCATGAGCGACGGAACGCGATGCTTGGATCTTGCTCTTTTAGCAGAATCAATGCATCAAGCACCATCATGTCTGAGCCTTCGTCTACCTCAAGGGTATACTCTTTCATGTAAGGCTTGGTATCCACATCCGGATTGTAACGGTATAAAGAGAAGTTCAATTTCATAGTCGTATCCTCCCTTTAGTATGTACGTACTTTCGGCGGGAAAGCTTCACGATGAGTTGGCGTCATGTTCACATCACGCTTAGTCATCGCTTCTGTTTCCGGGTTGTAGATAGAGTGGCATAGCCAGTTCTCATCATCACGCTCAGGGAAATCGAAACGAGCATGTGCGCCACGGCTTTCAGTACGGTAGTTCGCCGCTACGGCTGTAGAGAATGCTGTTTCCATCAGGTTATCAAGTTCTAAACACTCGATACGCTGCGTGTTGAACTCTGAAGACTTGTCCGCTAGATGCGCATCTTTCAAACGTTCGCGAATTACTTTTAACTCTTCTAGACCCGTTGCCATTGCATCGCCTTCACGGAATACCGAGAAGCTGTTTTGCATGCATGCTTGTAGGTCTTTACGAATCTGAACTGGATCTTCACCACCAGTGCTGTTTTCCCAACGCATAGTACGCGCTAGAGACGCTTCAATATCAGATTCAGTTGCAGGACGAGCTTCCGCCTGCGCTGCGAGCGTTTCGCCAAGGTGCAAGCCAGTCGCGCGACCAAATACGACTAAGTCTAGTAATGAATTACCGCCTAGACGGTTTGCTCCGTGTACTGATACAGAAGCAATCTCACCACATGCATATAGACCTTGTACTTCCATCTCGCTGCCGTCAGCCTTTTGCTTGATTGCTTGGCCAGACACTTGAGTCGGTACACCACCCATCATGTAGTGACAGGTTGGAATTACTGGAATTGGCTCTTTCACTGGATCAACGTGCGCGAAAGTACGAGACAGCTCACAGATACCAGGCAGACGTGACTCAAGCACTTCTTTACCAAGGTGATCCAACTTCAGCTTAATGTGTGGACCCCAAGGACCATCACAACCACGGCCTTCACGAATTTCGATCATCATTGAACGTGCAACTACGTCACGACCTGCAAGGTCTTTCGCGTTAGGAGCATAGCGCTCCATGAAGCGTTCGCCATCTTTATTTAGAAGGTAACCACCTTCACCACGACAACCTTCTGTTACAAGAACACCTGCACCAGCGATACCCGTTGGGTGGAACTGCCACATTTCCATGTCTTGCATAGGTACACCCGCACGCAATGCCATACCTACACCGTCACCAGTGTTGATGTGTGCGTTAGTGGTCGACGCGTAAATACGACCTGCACCACCTGTTGCTAGAATCGTTGCTTTTGATTTGAAGTAACAGATTTCGCCTGTTTCCATACAAATCGCAGTACAGCCCATTACGGCGCCGTCTTGGTTTTTCACCAAGTCTAGTGCATACCATTCCGAGAAAATGGTGGTTTTGTGTTTCACATTTTGTTGGTAAAGCGTATGCAGAAGCGCGTGACCTGTACGGTCCGCAGCAGCTGCTGTACGTGCAGCTTGCTCACCACCAAATTCTTTTGACTGACCACCGAATGGACGTTGGTAGATAGTACCGTTATCAAAACGAGAGAATGGAAGACCCATTTTTTCTAGTTCGATAACGGACTCAGGGCCATTTTTACACATGTATTCAATCGCGTTCTGGTCACCGATGTAATCGGAACCTTTAACGGTATCGTACATGTGCCATTGCCAATCGTCTTTGTGCGAGTTACCCAGAGCAACGGTAATACCGCCCTGTGCAGACACAGTATGAGAACGTGTTGGAAATACTTTTGACAACAAAGCACATGATAGGCCTTGTTCTGAAATTTGTAGTGCAGCGCGCATACCTGCACCACCCGCGCCGATTACTACGGCGTCAAACTCACGAACTGGAATAGACACTTACGCACCCCACAGAATAAATAGACCAGAGAAGACATAGCCGAATAGCACGGCAATAACACCAAGTTGCAGTGCGCCACGCAGTTTCGCGCACTTAATGTAATCCGTTAATACCTGCCACAAACCGACCCATGCGTGGATCAGGATCGAAACAAGTGCCAACATGGTGAATACTTTAGTGAAGGTACCACCAAAGAATTGGGTCCAAGATGCGTAAGAGATATCTGAAAATGCACAGAAGCTAATCAGATAAATCGTGTATAGCGTCATAATGATTGCAGTTGCACGAATCAGTAGGAAATCGTGTACACCATTACGACCAAATGAAGATACGTGTTTTACCATACCAAGATCCCCGCCAATAATGATAATACTGCTGTTGCACCAAACGCGACTTTAGCGCTCATCGTGCCAGAATCTAGCTCTTCAAAGTGACCTAGATCCATCAACAAGTGACGGATACCACCTGCAATGTGGTAGGCAAGTGCAGTAAGAATTCCCCACAGGATGAATTTTACGAAGAAGCTATCGACGATGTCAGCGGCTTCCATAAAACCCATTGGGGATGACAGAGAAATGGACAGTAACCACAGTAGTATACCCACCGCAACAAACGTAATTACCCCAGACACACGGTGTAGGATGGATGCGATTGCTGTGATAGGAAAGTGGATGGTCTGTAAATCTAAATTAACAGGTCTTGACTTTCTTTCTTTCACGGGCTTGCTCACTCAGCTCCATTGAGCATTTATTGTTATAACCAATTTCAGCTTCCAAACGTACAAAAGTTAACATCTATTTAACAAAATATCGCGAGTAACCACCCAGATAATTGTAAACAACTTGTTAACAATCGGAGTCCAGCAACAAACCTCACTCTTTGTTTCTAGCCCCGAATTTATAAGGATTTAACTAAAATTTTCTTAGCCAATATACGGCGAGCAACATTCTAATACAATTGGTGTAACAAATTATGCTACATAGAACAGATTTTTAACGATTTTCATGAGAAAAATCATAACAAGTGCACACAAAGATGGAGAAAAATTGACTTTAAGCTTTAACAACAGTACAAAAATGGCACATAAACATCCTGGACGGATTAAATAATAAACAAAGGAGATTGTTATGGCGGATAAGAAAGCGACCCTTCATGTTGAAGGTCAAGCGCCAATCGAACTGCCAATTATGGACGGTACGCTAGGTACACCTGTAATTGACGTTCGTAAGCTGGGAGCCAATGGTTACTTTACTTTTGACCCAGGTTTTCTTGCCACTGCATCTTGTGAATCATCAATCACGTACATCGATGGCGGCAAAGGTATTCTTTTGCACCGCGGTTTCCCGATTGATCAATTAGCCAATAACGCAGATTACTTAGAAGTATGTTACATCCTTCTTTATGGTGAAGCCCCTACCCGAGAACAATACGAGCAATTCAAGACGACCGTAACGCGACATACTATGGTCCACGAGCAAATCGCAAGCTTTTTCCATGGCTTCCGACGTGATGCTCACCCAATGGCAGTAATGTGTGGTGTAGTCGGTGCACTTGCAGCCTTCTACCACGACTCTCTTGACATCAACAACGACGAGCACCGTGAGATCGCGGCGTACCGTCTGCTATCGAAGATGCCGACACTGGCTGCAATGTGTTACAAATACTCTATCGGTCAGCCATTTATCTACCCACGCAACGATTTGAGCTACGCAGAAAACTTCCTACACATGATGTTCGCAAACCCTTGCGAAGAGTATGAAGTAAATCCTGTCGTTGCGCGTGCGATGGATAAAATCTTCACGCTACACGCGGATCACGAACAGAATGCGTCGACGTCAACTGTACGTCTAGCTGGCTCTTCTGGTGCTAACCCATTTGCATGTATTGCCGCTGGTATTGCATCACTTTGGGGACCTGCTCACGGTGGTGCAAACGAAGCGTGCTTGAGAATGCTAGAAGAGATTGGCAGCGTCGATAACATCCCTGAGTATGTAGACCGCGCGAAAGACAAAGATGACCCATTCCGCTTAATGGGCTTTGGTCACCGCGTTTATAAAAACTACGATCCACGTGCGACAGTAATGCGCGAAACGTGTCATGAAGTTCTCAAAGAGCTAAACATTCAAGACCCTCTACTAGATGTAGCAATGGAACTTGAGCGCATTGCGCTTTCTGATGAGTACTTCGTTTCTAAAAAGCTGTACCCGAACGTAGACTTCTACTCAGGTATCATTCTTAAAGCGATTGGTATTCCAGTTTCTATGTTTACGGTTATCTTCGCGATTTCTCGTACCATCGGCTGGATTGCTCACTGGAACGAAATGCACAGCGATCCACTGAACCGCATCGGTCGTCCTCGTCAGCTATACACTGGTGAGACACAGCGTGAGTTTTCTCCACTTCACGAACGTGAATGATCTTTTTAGTTAGAAGATAAACAAAAGGGTTGAGATTTTGTCTCAACCCTTTTTTCTTTTCAGCATCTCACGTTATGAATAGCGAACACTAAACCGGATTATCAATATCGATAAACTCGACATGTAGGCCGTATTCATCCGCTAGCCATTTTCCTAAAGCCTGAACACCATAACGCTCAGTAGCATGATGACCTGCAGCAAAGTAATGAATGTCCATTTCACGAGCGGTATAAGTGGTACGCTCTGAAATTTCTCCAGAGATAAATGCATCCAGCCCGTGTTGTACAGCAAGTTCAATAAAATCCTGCCCTCCACCAGTGCACCAACCGACCGTCTCAATCATCTTATCGGTATTCTCTGGCGCAATATGCAGTGGTTCTCTATCAAGAACTTGATTGACCTTGCTCGCAAACTCAGCACCAGACATCGGTTTTTTCAAGCGTCCAAACATGGCTACTGATTGAGGATGTCCTTCAAGCCCACCTTCTACTTCTATTTCAAGTAAGCGAGCTAATTCGGCGTTGTTGCCTAGCTCTGGGTGAATATCCAGAGGAAGGTGATAACCATATAAGTTGATATCGTTTTTGATCAGACTACGAATTCGTTTACCTTTCATACCACGAATTGGCTCAGGTTCACCTTTCCAAAAATAACCGTGATGAACGAGTAATGCGTCTGCATTAAGCTCAATCGCTTTATCGATTAAGGCTTGGGAGGCAGTTACGCCAGTGATAATACGCTTTACGGCTGGCGTCCCTTCTACCTGTAACCCGTTTGGTGCGTAATCTTTAATTAACTGCGGTGACAGTTTGTCATTAAGAATCTGTTCTAGCTTTAAGTTATTCATTATTACTTCCAATTTCTAGCGCATGTAAACCTAAATAACCTCTCGATGAAATCAGACCGAGAGTGTGCAACCTAGTTGATACAACAACGTTTTGACATCTGGCACCTTGATATCATTTAGGTATTTAAAGTGTATCTCGAACCCTAATATCGATGCTAGCCACCCTACCCTCAAAAGCAAATTTAGTTACAATAACAAAGCTTGTCGCCTCACCATACATATAGGGATACGGATGAACCAACTGCAACGCTTTTACCAATGGATCGCCACTTCACCTCCTCTTTTCAAGTTACGCCCTCCGTTTACAACCTTAGAGGATCTTTCGGTAACGCCTTTAAATAACGCTGAGCAATACAATGGTAATCCAAGATTGGGCTTTTTATATCAGCACTTATGCACTGCAGTTCTCTCTAGTTCAGAACGATATCAGGTTATCGCGGAAGAGGTTCAGTTAAACGACATCGAAGGTAAGACCATTGGTGCTATCGATTTGGTGTTGCGGAATACAGAATCAAATCAAATAGAACACTGGGAAGTAGCGATTAAATTTTATCTTCTTTATAACGGCGTTTGGTATGGTCCGAATGCTCACGACCAGCTGCATACAAAACTGAATAGAATGCTTACTCATCAGTTGAAAATGAGCGATCGCCCGGAATTTCAAAAAATAATTCCGTTAAACGACGCCCCACAAGAGCATCTATTGATGCAAGGACGACTCTATATTAATCCGTTTACTCCAGAGCCAACTCCTAGCGAGTGCTTGGGTTATGAATTAAATCCAAGTCAGATTAGTGGTTACTGGTGCTACCAGAGCCAATGGGATTTAATCGGTAAGCCACTTTATCATTTACACAAACCATGCTGGGCGATTGGTACGGACGATTTCTCTCAACCCATTGAAAAGCCTTCAGACCGATTTGTACATGCACAAACGGAGGACGGTCAATTCTGGTTTGTGGTACCGGATTCCTGGCCCGGAAACGACTCAGTTCAGGAATCTTAAAACGCAAAAGGGTTGATGCTTGCACATCAACCCTTTGTTTTCTAAATCGACTATTGGATGGTTTACAGGCCGGCAGCTGCAAACACTTGATTAACGATCTCTTGTGCTTCTGCTTCGATTTGTTTTAGGTGCTCTTCACCTTTGAAGCTTTCACAGTAAATCTTGTAGATGTCCTCTGTGCCTGATGGACGAGCAGCAAACCAGCCGTTTGCCGTCGTTACTTTTAGACCACCGATTGCAGCACCATTACCAGGCGCATGCGTGAGACGAGCCGTAATTGGATCACCCGCTAGTGTTTCAGCCTCGACCATTTCTGGTGACAACTTCTTCAGTACGTCTTTTTGAGGGCCATTCGCTACAGCTTGAATACGGTTGTATTTCGACTCACCGTGTTTCGCCGCTAGCTCTTCATAGTAGTCTTGTGGGTTCTTACCCGTTACCGCAGTGATCTCTGCCGCTAGAAGACATAACAAGATGCCGTCTTTGTCTGTTGACCAAGGCGTACCATCTTTACGAAGAAAAGATGCCCCGGCACTTTCTTCGCCACCGAAGCCGAATTTACCAGTGTACAGACCATCAACAAACCATTTAAAGCCTACTGGTACTTCACATAGCTCACGACCTAGATCCGCAACAACACGGTCAATCAGTGCACTTGATACTAGTGTTTTACCAACAGCTACATCTTTACCCCATGCGTCACGATGGCGGTATAGGTAGTCGATACAAACGGCTAAGAAGTGATTCGGGTTCATCAAACCTTTTGGCGTAACGATACCGTGACGGTCGTAGTCAGGATCGTTACCAAATGCTAGATCGTACTCATCTTTCAATGCCAATAGACCCGCCATTGCGTAAGGAGAAGAACAGTCCATACGTACAACGCCGTCTTTATCGAGAGACATGAATTGGAAAGAAGGATCGATCGATTCACTTACTAGCGTTAGGTCTAGGTTGTATGCCTGACCAATTTGACGCCAGTAATCGATGCCGCTGCCACCCAATGGATCTACACCAATCTTCAGATTTGCTTTTTGGATTGCTTCCATATCGATAACGTTCACCAGATCATCGATATAGGGTTTAACCAAGTCCATCTCCACAAACAGATCCGATGCTTTTGCTTCTGCTAGTGGTAAGCGTTTAACACCTTGTAAACCTTCGGCAATCAGTGCGTTCGCACGATCTTCGATAGCTTGAGTCAACTCAGCTTCTGCTGGACCACCGTGAGTCGGATTGTATTTGATACCGCCGTCTTGTGGTGGGTTATGAGATGGTGTAATCACAATACCGTCTGCTTTTTCATCGTGCTTGATGTTGTAAGTCAGAATTGCGTGCGAGATACCTGGTGTTGGCGTGTAGCCGTTATCCTGCTGTACGATGACTTTTACGCCATTCGCAATCAAAACTTCAATCACGCTAGAAAATGCAGGTTCAGACAAAGCATGCGTGTCTTTACCGACAAACAAAGGACCTGTGGTCCCTTGCTGGGCACGAACTTCTGCAACCGCTTGAGCAATAGCCAAAATGTGGTTTTCGTTAAATGTATGCTTATCAGCGGTACCACGGTGACCTGATGTGCCGAATTGAACCTTGTGATCGGGGTTCTTAGCATCAGGTTGAAGCAAGAAGTAATTGGCAACAAGTGCCGGAATATTATGAAGATCTTCCTGCTGCGCTTTTTGCCCAGCACGAGGGTGCATAGCCATGTTTGACATCCTTTCTTTAAATACAAATAAAATTAAAAAAGCCTCATAATATCCGCTAACTGCGACACATTATGAGGCTTCTATCAGGTTTCTTAGATTGAACCTGTTACTTTTTCTATTAAGTCAGGTTGGTACCCCATGTGTGTCATCACTTGTTCAACCATCTGTCTTTTACGACTGGTATTGTTGTTCGTGATAACCCAAAACGGTGTGCCAGGAATGGCTTTTGGCTTGGTCGTGTTGCCATTTGCCAACAAGGTTTCTTCATTATCTGCAAAGTACACGCGTTTGCGTCCCTTTACATTCGTAGCCTGCGCGAAACCTTCTGGATTTAATTTATGTAAGGTCGATAGTACTAACATAAAGCGATCAATCGCTTTTTTTAGACCGGCAAACTCATCAGAAATAAGCAGCGAACGCATTTCTTTCACTACATCAACAGATTCCGTTTTACCCGCATCTTTACTTACTACAATCCCTTGTGGCTTCTCTACTACAGGCGCGGCTTCAGCTTCCTGCAACTGACCATCAAGGTTTAAAAGGCGTCGCAAAATATCCGAGGCGCTTTCACCGATATGCTTAGTTTGGCTAGCAATGTAACGGTATAGATCCTCATCAACCTCAATTGTTTTCATTCGCTTTTCACATTCTCAATGTTTAAACTCTGGGGGATTATAACGAGATCCTCTCGGATACTCCACGTTAAACCCATCACGAATAAGATAAAATGTCAGCATTACTCAACTATAAGCAGGAAGGCCAAGGCCAAACAGTTGTTTTGATTCACGGATTGTTTGGTAGTTTAAGTAATCTGGGTCTACTAGCCCGCGATCTTATTAAAGATCACACGGTGATCAGTATTGATCTGAGAAATCACGGCCTCTCTTTTCACTCAAACATTCATAATTACGCCGACATGGCAAAAGATGTGGCACAACTCCTACAACACTTAAATGTTGATCCATCTATTATTATTGGCCATTCAATGGGTGGAAAGGTCGCGATGACACTGGTGGACATTGCTCCAGAGCTCGTCAAACAGTTGGTTGTACTCGACATGGCACCTGTCGCCTACACAGCAAACCGTCACGATAATGTGTTTAACGGTTTACACGCCGTAATTAACGAAAAGCCAGCAAGCCGTCAACAAGCGATGGATATCCTAGCTCAACATGTTGAGATCGACGGTGTAAGACAATTTCTCTCTAAGTCACTATACAAAAATGGCGATAAAATGGACTGGCGGTTTAACGTATCGAGCCTTTTTGAGAATTACGCACAAATTATCGGCTGGCAGGAAATTGCCCCAACAGACATACCCACTCTGTTTGTTAAAGGTGGTGATTCCGATTACTTAATGCCAGAGCACCAACCTGCGGTGCAAAAACAGTTCAAACAAGCAAAAGCACATATTATCGCTAATACTGGCCACTGGCTGCACGCCGAAAAACCGGCCGAAGTAATGAGAGTCATTCGGAAATACATTTCGAGTTAACAAATTCGAAAAGCAACAATAGATTATTGAAATAACCCTTCTTGTAGTGCATTAACTTTACCGTTTAACAGTGGTATAGTGCGCCCAAGATTTTTCGGCATGAAGGGCTAAAATGCTTTACGACTATATGGATATGCTCGAGTCTATTGGGCTCGATCTTCTTTTTGCTGCTATCTTCTTTTTCATCGGGATGGCGATAAAAGATGTGCTAAAGCAAGGCAATGTACCTGTTTTTGGTCGTCGTATTGTATGGTTAGTCCTTTTCCTAGGCTGTGCTGGCTTTATTGCAAAAGGTGTAATTCAGCTAACTTGGGAAGGCTCTGGGTTAGGTTAAACCCTTAGTACCATCGCCAATAACAAACAATGTAAAGGTATAGACTCTATGGCAAGTGTAGGTATCTTCTTCGGTAGCGACACAGGTAATACTGAAGCCGTTGCAAAGATGATTCAAAAGCAACTAGGTAAGCATCTAGTTCACGTTCAAGACATCGCGAAAAGCAGCAAAGAAGACATTGATAACTTCGATCTTCTTCTTCTAGGTATCCCAACTTGGTACTACGGTGAAGCACAATGTGATTGGGATGATTTCTTCCCTGAACTTGAGCAAATCGACTTCTCTACTAAGCTAGTGGCTATCTTTGGCTGTGGCGACCAAGAGGACTACGCAGAGTACTTCTGTGACGCGATGGGCACAGTACGTGATATCGTTGAGTCTAAAGGTGGCACAATTCTTGGCCATACTTCAACAGAAGGCTACGAATTTGAAGCGTCTAAAGCACTTGTTGAAGGTGACGACAGCCAATTCGTAGGTCTATGTATCGATGAAGACCGTCAACCGGAACTGACTGACGAACGTGTTGAGAACTGGGTTAAACAGATTTACGAAGAAATGTGTTTAGCTGAGCTTGAAGGCTAAATAAATCGAATTATACAAAGACCTCCGATTGGAGGTCTTTTTGTATATTTTCACAAAGCATCGGTGAGCACTTCCTCTTCGCGATACTGAGGTTTCTTTCTTACATAAAGCTTGCGTTGAACCTCTGAAACCACATTCCCCTGCTTATCTTTTACATGGGTAATAAATTCAGGAAAACACTTTTCTCCATTCCGTGTCATTTGATAAATGTTTTCTAGCATCCCTTCAGTAACTTCGAATTCTGCATATAAATCACTTTGCCCTGGCTTAATAAAGTTAATACTCGCCTCTTTATCCCACACGTAATACTCCTCGCGTAGAATCCCCATCAGCATCAACGAGTAAATGGGATCAGTTAAAGAGAAAATACTGCCACCATACTGAGTACGATTGGCGTTTTTATTCCACCAGCGAAGCTTCAAACGCACCTTCACGGTACGAAAGTCTTCAGAAATATGTAAGATTTTAATACCAGCGCCCCAAAAAGGTGGCCAAATATTGAGTGCGAATTTTACAATTCCTGGTTTGTATATCTTCGCAAGTCGCTTATTCATCGCAGTCCGTGCCCTCTCCAAGCTCAATGTTACATAATTGTAACTGGTCAGATCTGTAATATAATCGACCTGTTTCTAATTTACAAAAAGATTCTATTAACCCTTTGAAGTTCGTGGTTTAATGTTCTGAGCGCTTATCCTATAATGGTAGGAAGATTGAATTCTGTTAAATCGCTGCAGATGATCCAACGGGAAAGTATATGTCAGATAATAATCAGGCGCTGAAGGATGCGGGTTTAAAAGTAACCCTTCCAAGGCTAAAAATTCTAGAAGTACTTCAGCAGCCAGACTGCCAGCACATCAGTGCTGAAGATTTGTACAAAAAGTTGATTGATCTAGGTGAAGAGATTGGCCTAGCAACTGTTTACCGAGTTCTAAACCAATTCGATGATGCTGGTATTGTAACTCGTCACCACTTTGAAGGTGGTAAGTCAGTCTTCGAATTATCGACTCAACATCACCACGACCATCTAGTGTGCCTAGACTGTGGTGAGGTAATTGAATTTTCTGACGATCTTATTGAAGAACGTCAAAAAGAGATTGCAGCTAAGTACAATGTCACGCTAACAAACCACAGCTTATACTTGTACGGCAAGTGCAGTGATGGTGGTTGTAAAGACAATCCAGATGCACACAAACCAAAAAAATAACGGTTTGTTGATTTAAAATAAACGTCAGCTCATGCTGGCGTTTTTTGTTTCTGAGGGCGATATCTTTCAATAGCTGAATTGCCGTACCAGCTTTTGTAAAGCGTCGATTAGACTTACCAATTCAAACCTTAATAAACATCATTGTTTTGCTTCCAAACCGAACATTTATCAAACGTCCCTCGTTCTTAAGCAACTCCCTACACTACCTATAACCGCCGCATTACGATAATGAGAATAAAAAAATGCCAGCATTTGCTGGCATTTTTATCGGTTTTTGCATTAATCGAGATTATTGGTTCTCAATTTTTGCCCAAGTATCACGTAGACCAACCGTACGGTTGAATACTAGTTTATCTGCTGAAGAATCTTTCGAGTCTGCGCAGAAGTAACCCATACGCTCAAACTGGTAGCCTTTTTCTGCTTCTGCTGACGCTAAGCTAGGCTCTACAAAACCATTGATCACAACTAATGATTCAGGGTTGATTGTAGAAGCAAAGTCTTCTGCTGCACCCGGGTTTGGAACCGTAAATAGACGATCGTACAGACGGATTTCCGCTGGTAATGCTTTATCAGCTGATACCCAATGAATCACACCTTTTACTTTACGGCCATCAGTCGGGTTCTTACCTAGTGTGTCTGCATCGTAAGAACAGAAGATAGTCGTGATGTTGCCTTCGGCATCTTTTTCAACGCGCTCTGCTTTGATCACGTAAGCACCACGTAAGCGAACTTCTTTACCTAGCACTAAACGCTTGTACTTTTTGTTCGCCTCTTCACGGAAGTCTTCACGCTCAATCCACAACTCACGAGTGAATGGTACTTCACGCACACCCATCTCTGGTTTGTTTGGGTGATTAGCAACCGTCAAGTTTTCTACTGCACCTTCTTCAAAGTTTTCGATAACAACTTTAACAGGATCCAGCACAGCCATTGCACGCGGAGCGTTCTCGTTTAGGTCATCACGAATACAAGATTCTAATGAGCTAAACTCGATCATATTTTCTTGCTTCGTTACACCAATACGCTTACAGAATTCACGGATAGATGCTGGCGTGAAGCCACGACGACGCAGACCAGAGACTGTTGGCATACGTGGGTCATCCCAACCGTTAACCAGTTTTTCAGTGACGAGTTGATTAAGCTTACGCTTAGACATCACTGTGTACTCAAGGTTTAAGCGACTGAACTCGTATTGATGCGGACGGCTTTCGATCGTGATGTTGTCCAAAACCCAGTCGTACAGACGACGGTTATCCATAAACTCAAGCGTACAGATAGAGTGTGTAATGCCTTCTAATGCATCAGAGATACAGTGCGTGAAGTCGTACATTGGGTAAATGCACCACTTATCACCAGTTTGGTGGTGCGTAGCAAAACGCACACGGTATAAAACTGGATCGCGCATAACCATGAATGAAGAACCCATGTCAATCTTGGCACGAAGACACGCTTTACCTTCTTCAAATTCACCAGCGCGCATTTTTTCAAATAACGCTAAGTTCTCTTCAACAGAACGGTCACGGTATGGGCTTGGTTTACCTGGCGCCTTTAGCGTGCCACGGTATTCACGAATCTGCTCTGGACTTAGCTCATCTACATACGCTAAGCCTTTGTTAATCAATTCAATTGCATATTCGTAAAGCTTATCGAAGTAGTTTGATGAGTAACATACTTCACCACTCCACTCAAAGCCCAACCAGTTTACATCTTTCTTGATAGACTCAACGTATTCGATGTCTTCTTTTTCAGGGTTCGTATCGTCGAAACGTAGATTACATTGACCCTGGTAGTCCTGAGCAATACCGAAGTTCAAACAGATAGACTTAGCATGACCGATATGCAGGTAGCCATTTGGCTCCGGCGGGAATCGAGTATGCACGCTAGTGTGTTTACCATCCGCTAGATCTTTATCAATGATCTGGCGAATAAAGTTTGATGGACGAGCATCAGCTTCACTCATCTATAGCACCTCAAAAATATTAGTATTGTCAGAGAAAACGGAACCCTGCATCCAAGTATGGTTTCACAGAGTACATTGTTCCTAATGATCCACAATTCTAAGCAATTAGACAACAAGAACTCGCTCTAAAACGACAATATTTATCGAGTTAGCGTGAAAGCAAAGCAGATTCAAAGGGCTTAAACGAAAAAAGGCCTCCTGCGGAGGCCTTTTGCGATGTTGTAGTATCAATTGTTTGCAATACCAATAACAAACAATCACACCACTATTAAACAGTTAAGCTGGTAGCTGAACACCACTTAAGTCTTCATCTTTAGATACATTCTTCATCTCACCAGCAACAATCTCTGCTAGTGGACCAAGAATAACTTGTAGGTTGTTTGTACCTAGCTTCACAACTCCCATAGCTCCAAGATCTTTCAGAGTTTTCTCATTGATAACGCTCATATCTTTCACAGAAAGGCGCAAACGAGTAATACAGGCATCGATAGAACTTAGGTTGTCATGACCGCCAAGTGCCTTCAAGTACTGACGAGCAAGCTCTGAAGAATTGCTTGATCCAGCCACGTTAGATGAAGATTCTTCATCATCTTCACGTCCCGGTGTTTTAAGGCCAAACTTAACAATCACGGTACGGAACACGAAGTAGTAAACCGCAAAGAAACCAAGACCTTGTACAATGAGCATGTACCAGTTTACCGCTAGCGGGTTACGAGTCGACAATACTAAGTCGACTAAACCAGCAGAGAAACCGAAACCTGCAATCCACTGCATTGATGCCGCGATATAAACTGATAGACCAGTCATCGCTGCGTGAAGAACGTACAGTCCTGGAGCAAGGAACATGAATGCAAATTCAAGTGGTTCTGTTACACCTGTAAAGAATGAAGCAAACGCAGCCGCAATCATGATAGATGCCACTTTCTCTTTATTCTTTGATTTCGCAGTATGGTACATCGCTAGAGCAGCGCCTGGTAAACCAAACATCATGATTGGGAAGAAGCCCGCTTGGTACATCCCCGTAACACCTACCGTTGCCGTGCCTTCAGCTAATGATTTCGCACCGCCAAGGAAGTTTGGAATGTCATTGATACCAGCAACATCAAACCAGAACACTGAGTTTAGTGCATGGTGCAGACCAACAGGAATTAGAAGACGGTTGAAGAATGCGTAAACACCTGCACCTGCTTCACCCATACCTTGAATGCTTTCGCCAAAACTTACCAGACCACCGTATACTGATGGCCAAACGTACATCAGGATGAACGCAATAACGATACCGGCAAAAGACGTTAGGATAGGTACAAGACGCTTACCAGAGAAAAACGCCAGTGCTTTGTGCAGCTCTACGTGAGAAAAACGGTTGTACAACTCAGCAGAAACAATACCAACCAAGATACCTACGAACTGGTTATTGATTTTACCAAATGCAGCAGGTACTTCACTTGGGTCAATGCCTTGAATTTGTGATACTGCACCAGGGGCCAAAAGCGTTGTGACAACTAAGAAGCCCACGAAACCTGAAAGTGCAGCGGCGCCATCTTTGTCTTTAGACATTCCGTAAGCAACACCAACAGCGAACAATACTGACATGTTGTCAATGATCGCTGCACCAGCTTTAATAAGAAATGCAGCAAGTGCACTGTTTGCGCCCCAGCCATTTGGGTCGATCCAGTAGCCAATACCCATGAGTATTGCTGCTGCAGGAAGTGTGGCAACCGGCACCATAAGCGCCTTACCCACCTTCTGGAAGTATCCGAGAATATTCACCTTAAGTTCCCCCTATAGGATTAGATGTTATGTTGAATGACTTATTTCAGTCGTCCAATTTAGTCATCCTCAGTTTATGACATTAATTTTGCTCCGCAAATTAAAAGCTCACCGTTTGTGATCATAATCACCACAATTTGCCCTTTCGGAAGGTTTTTGCTAGCGAGATCATAAAACTTATTTTATCATACGAAAAAATGGCGTTTTAAAGATAATATTCTCGCACTTTATGCAAGGCAGAATCAGTGTTATTTTGGTATCTAGGCGGGTAAATCACTGTAACTTTGCTCTGAAAAAGAATCATAAAAAACCATACAATTATTACTTTTCAGTTAGTTACTATGACAATAACATCGATAAAACGCGACTTGCTGTATGTGACTCGTTATCTAATTCAGTGATACAAACTAAGTACCCATATGACTAAAGCAGTCTCCACTTAGGTAACGATATAGAAATTGAATTCTCATCTATAAGGACTAGCTGACTATGTACGCGCTAAGTAACTGTAAAATTTATACCGGTAGTGATGTTCTTACCGATCATGCGGTCATCATCGAAAACGACCTTATTCAATCTATTGTACTGGCTGCAGAGCTACCTCAGGGCATCGAAGTGAAAGACCTCGCAGGCGCAAACCTAAGTCCGGGCTTTATCGACCTGCAACTGAATGGCTGTGGCGGTGTAATGCTAAACGATGCAATCACACCGGAAACCATGCAAATCATGCACGAAGCAAACCTCAAGTCCGGCTGTACTAGCTTCTTACCAACGCTCATTACTTCATCAGACGAAGATATGCGAACTGCAATTTCTGCCGCTCGTGAATACCACAACCAATATCAAAACCAATCACTTGGTCTACACCTAGAAGGTCCTTATCTTAACGTCGCGAAAAAAGGTATCCACAACGTCGATTTTATTCGCCCGTCAGATGAAAGCATGATTGATCTTATCTGCGCAAACGCCGATATCATCGCTAAAGTAACGCTTGCACCAGAGCAAAACGATCCAGAACATATTGCACGATTAAAAACAGCCGGCATCGTAGTTTCTATTGGTCATACAAATGCGACCTACGCCGAAGCGCGTAAAGGCTTTGAAGCAGGTATTACTTTTGCCACACACCTATTTAACGCGATGACACCAATGGTTGGTCGTGAACCTGGAGTTGTTGGTGCAATTTACGATACGCCTGACGTTTATGCTGGCATTATTGCCGATGGTTTCCACGTAGACTACGCAAACATCCGAATTGCTCATAAAATCAAAGGTGACAAGCTTGTTTTGGTGACGGATGCCACAGCTCCAGCAGGTGCTAACATTGATCACTTTATTTTTGTCGGTAAGAAAGTATATTACCGAGATGGTAAGTGTGTTGATGAAAACGGCACACTAGGCGGCTCAGCTTTGACAATGATAGAAGCAGTTCAGAATTCAGTTGAGCACGCGGGGATCGCTTTAGACGAAGCTCTACGAATGGCCACGTTATACCCAGCAACTGCAATTGGTGTTGAGGATCGCCTTGGCCGAGTTCGAAAAGGGATGGTTGCAAACCTAACCATTTTCGATCGTGACTTCAAAGTAAAAGCGACGGTTGTTAACGGACAATACGAGCAAAATTAAGCATGAATGGCGGACAGATTGGTAATGTAGATTTAGTAAAACAGCTTAACAGCGCTGCGGTATATAGGCTGATTGATCAGCAAGGTCCTATCTCCCGTATTCAAGTCGCAGATGTGAGCCAGCTCGCACCTGCTAGTGTTACCAAAATAACCCGCCAACTTTTAGAGCGCGGCCTTATTAAAGAGGTCGCCCAGCAAGCTTCAACTGGTGGTCGTCGTGCAATCTCTCTGACCACCGAAGTCAAACCCTTCCACTCTATTGCGGTTCGTTTAGGTCGAGATTACGTACAATTTTGTTTGTACGATTTAGGTGGCACTGCACTTGCGGAAGATCAGCACGAACTGCATTACACCAACCAAGCTGACTTGATCGCTGGGCTTATCGATTTACTTAAAGACTTCGTAAACCGTTGCGAAGACAAAATTGATCAGCTCATCGCAATTGGTATTACGCTACCGGGCCTTGTTAACCCAACAACAGGCGTAGTTGAGTACATGCCGAATACCGATATCGATAATCTAGCATTGGGTGAAATTGTTGGAGAGAAGTTTAATACCGCATGCTTTGTTGGGAATGACGTACGTGGTATGGCGTTAGCGGAGCACTACTTTGGGGCAAGCCAAGACTGTCAGGACTCCATTTTAGTTAGCGTTCACCGCGGTACTGGCGCAGGTATTATCGTTAACGGCCAGGTTTTTCTTGGTTTTAACCGCAACGTCGGTGAAATTGGTCATATCCAAATCGATCCGCTTGGTGAACAGTGCCAATGTGGGAACTTTGGTTGCTTAGAAACCGTAGCAGCGAACCCAGCCATTATCCAACGAGTAAAACAACTGATTGCTCAAGGCTATGAGTCAAGCTTGACTGACCTTGAAAACATCACGATTGAAGCAGTGTGTCAGCATGCAATGGATGGTGACGAACTTGCAAAGCAGAGTTTAGTGCGAGTGGGTAACCAGTTAGGTAAAGCGATTGCAATTACCGTTAACTTGTTTAATCCTCAGAAAATTGTCATTGCGGGCGACATTACTGCCGCACAAGACATAGTCTTCCCTGCAATTCAACGTAATGTCGAAAATCAATCTCTCAAAACTTTCCATAACGACCTTCCTATCGTGGCTTCACACATTGATAAGCAGCCAACGATGGGCGCATTTGCGATGATTAAACGCGCAATGCTAAACGGAGTTTTGTTACAAAAGTTACTTGAAGACTAAGTTTATACAACTAATTGAGTTACAATCTCGGGCTGTGTTTTCACAGCCCGTTTTTGTATATCAGGAATACAGCTCAACAGTATGGAAATTATTCTAATTACAACAGCTTTTTTAGCTGGCTTTATTGCGCTTAAATGTAGCCTCCCTCCCCTCGTTGGTTTTCTACTGGCAGGATTTGGTTTGCATGCATTTGGCTATCAAAGCAATGACGTTATCGTCACTCTTGCAGATCTTGGTGTCACTCTTCTTCTATTCACGATCGGACTCAAGCTTGATGTCAAAACGCTACTGTCCAAAGAAATATGGGGAGGAGCGACCGCCCACAACATACTGTCTACCGCTTTTTTTGCACTAGCGCTATCAGGTTTAAAACTACTGGGCTTAACTTCGCTCGCCAGTATGGATAGCGGTCAAATCCTACTTTTAGCTTTTGCACTATCGTTCTCCAGTACCGTTTTTGCCGTAAAAGCATTGCAAGAAAAAGGGGAAATGAACGCGACCTACGGCACACTCGCGATCGGTATCTTGGTTATGCAAGATATTTTTGCCGTAGTATTCCTGACTGCTTCAACCGGCAAAGTCCCAGAATGGTATGCCATTGGTTTGTTCGCATTGCCTTTCCTTCGTCCACTATTCTATAAGCTGTTAGATAAAGTTGGCCACGGCGAAATGCTGGTGCTGTTCGGTATTTTCTTCGCGCTTGTTGTTGGGGCAGGGCTATTCGAATTGGTCGGTATGAAACCTGACTTGGGCGCGCTGATTTTAGGCATGTTACTCGCAGGCCACCCTAAAGCTTCAGAGCTATCCAAATCGCTATTCAATATGAAGGAGCTGTTCTTAGTCTGCTTCTTTTTAAACATTGGCTTGTCCGCTTCATTGAGCGTCAATGGCGTCGTACTCGCCCTACTATTCATCTTACTGCTGCCAATAAAAGGGCTTTTGTACTTCGTCACTATTAATCATTTTAAGTTTCGAGTACGTACCTCTTTGCTCGCCTCTTTATCACTATTTAACTACAGTGAGTTTGGTCTTATTGTTGCTGGGTTGGCCTATAAAATGGGCTGGATGCCAAGTGATATGCTTGCTGCGATTGCGGTTGCGGTGTCGGTATCCTTTGTAATTTCCGCGCCACTTAACCGCCTTAGCCATAAAATTTATCAACATTCAGGTAAGTGGCTGCAAGAGACAGCCGCAGAAAAGCTCAATCAACGCGACCAACTCATCAACCCAGGTCATGCCCAAGTATTGATCTTAGGTATGGGGCGTATTGGAACGGGCGCTTATGATGAGCTACGTTCACGCTATGGCAAAATTTCATTGGGTATAGAAATTCGTGAAGACGCTGCACATCATCATCGTTCAGAAGGAAGAAATGTGATTTCTGGTGATGCCACCGACCCGGATTTCTGGGAGCGAATTTTAGATACAGGTCATGTAAAACTGGTTCTGCTTGCCATGCCACATCATCAAGGTAACCAAACAGCACTTGAGCAGCTTAAACGCAGAAAATATAAGGGGCAAATTGCCGCTATCGCCGAGTACCCAGACCAATTGGAAGGCTTACTTGAAAATGGCGTTGACGCAGCATTCAATATATATAGTGAAGCTGGTAGCGGTTTTGCTCGACACGTCTGTAAACAACTTCAGCCTAAATTCACACCAATTAAATAAGCAACAGCACTGATATTTTTTGAAAGGCTTTCTATTGATAGAAAGCCTTTTTTGTATGGTTTTCATACCAAACCTTGATCTCATTCACCAAAACAACGATTAAGTTAAATATTTTCCATACAACAAGGCTTTTTATCATTTTTTTAATCACAAAACGTTGCTTTTTTTATTAGTAATGGCAAATTTAAACCATACCGATTAGAAATTGTTTAGTTTAGTAAGGATGTAGTATGTGTTCAGTATTTGGCATTTTAGACATTAAAAGCGATGCAGCCGCATTGCGCCCTATCGCATTAGAGATGTCGAAAAAACTTCGTCACCGTGGCCCAGACTGGTCTGGGATTTACTCTTCAGAGCGTGCTATTTTAGCGCATGAGCGCTTGGCGATTGTTGGTCTAAATAGTGGTGCACAACCGCTATACAGCCCTGATAAAAAGCTCATCCTTGCAGTCAATGGTGAAATCTACAACCATAAAGAAATTCGTGCTCGTTACGAAGGAAAATACGAGTTTCAAACCGATTCAGACTGTGAGGTCATTCTTGCACTGTACCAAGATATGGGTGCAGATCTCCTTGAAGAACTAAACGGTATTTTCGCTTTTGTTCTGTACGATGAAGAAAAAGACGAATACTTAGTCGGTCGCGACCACATTGGCATTATCCCTCTTTATCAAGGTCATGATGAGCATGGCAACTACTATGTTGCATCAGAGATGAAGGCACTTGTTCCAGTATGTAAAACAGTGAGCGAGTTCCCTCCTGGTAGCTACTACAGCTCAAAAGATGCCGAGCCAACGCGTTACTATGTTCGTGACTGGAACGAATACGCTGCCGTTCAAGGTAACACCACCAGTAAAGAAGAACTGACTGAAGCACTAGAAGCAGCGGTTAAACGCCAACTAATGACGGATGTTCCATACGGTGTTTTACTATCAGGTGGTTTAGATTCATCCATCACCTCTGCTGTAGCTAAACGTTTTGCTGCAATGCGAATTGAAGACGATGAAAAGTCAGAAGCTTGGTGGCCTCAACTGCACTCTTTTGCTGTGGGTCTAGAAGGTGCACCAGATTTAAAAGCAGCTCGAGAAGTTGCCGATCAAATTGGTACTGTGCACCATGAGATGACTTACACAATCCAAGAAGGTCTAGACGCGATTCGCGACGTGATTTACCACATCGAAACGTACGATGTGACCACCATTCGCGCATCCACGCCTATGTTCTTAATGGGTCGCAAGATCAAAGCGATGGGCATTAAGATGGTACTCTCTGGTGAAGGTGCAGATGAGATTTTTGGTGGTTACCTATATTTCCACAAAGCACCAAACGCGAAAGAGTTCCACGAAGAAACGGTACGTAAGCTGCTTGCTCTGAACATGTTTGACTGCGCGCGCGCAAACAAATCGCTAGCGGCATGGGGGGTTGAAGGCCGAGTTCCGTTCCTTGATAAAGAGTTTATCGACGTTGCAATGCGCCTAAACCCAGCAGATAAGATGTGTGGCAACGGCAAAATGGAAAAACACATTCTACGCGAGTGTTTTGAGCATTACTTGCCAGAGTCGATCGCATGGCGTCAAAAAGAGCAGTTCTCTGATGGCGTAGGTTACAGCTGGATTGATACGTTGAAAGAAGTCGCAGAGCAAAAAGTGACGGATCAGCAGATGGAAACGGCTCAATACCGCTTCCCATACAACACGCCAACCACCAAAGAAGGTTACGTGTACCGAGAAATCTTTGAAGAGCTATTCCCACTACCTTCAGCGGCTGAGTGTGTGCCAGGTGGTCCTTCAGTAGCTTGTTCATCAGCGAAAGCGATTGAATGGGATGAGTCATTCCAAAACTGTGTAGACCCGTCAGGTCGTGCGGTGCAAACCGTCCATAACGACGCATACTAAGCGACTAAGTAGGGTGCCATGCCCTACTCCTAATCGGTAATCATCGTTGTTTTGCTAAGCTAGCTAAACAGCGTCCCACTGGTGGTGATCACCAGCAAGATTAAAAAAGAGGTGACAAAGCACCTCTTTTTTTGTTTGTACGCATTAGCTATTTCAAGTCTAAATAGCTGTTGTCAATGCTGACAGGCACTCGTTTAGTGATCATCTGCACTAACATGATTGAGCGTTTCTCACCATCTTGCTCTTGGAAGATAGCATCTATACCTGCAAACTGACCGCTCTTAACTCGGATTTGATCACCTGGTTTTGGCATACACTCAGAAGCGGTATTTTCATTACAGCATTTTTCTAGCTGCATCAATTCAAAGACTAAGTCACCTTGGACTTCTTTTGGTTGAGCACCAAAACGCACAAAATCAACAACCCCTCGAGTGGAGCGAACTGAGGTGAAGTTAGGTCCCTGTTCATAATCAAAGTAAGCAAACACATAACAAGGAAACAGCGGCTCTTCGACTTTTTGTCTTTTCCCGCGCAAAATCTTCTCAACTTCTACAGTTGGATAAAAGCACTCTACACCTTGGTTTTCAAGGTGCTGTTTCGCCCTAACCTGCTCCCCACGTTTACAATAAAGTAGATACCAACGTTTCATCTTTTTTACTAGCCAATTCTATTTTGTTTTTATCCTAGCATTAAGCCCAAGTTGAGTCATTGACATTCAGTTTATCTATAAAAGTATGATTATACATCGATCGCATTAACGATATCTTTTCAAAAGCTTACATGAAGAAGTCCATAGACAAAAATGGAAATTAAGTTTGTAACACAGCCAACACACCATCATATCATCTGCAAATCCACTCAAAAACAGTCACTTAACAAACAACTTTAGTCGTAATGCAAAATTTTATTGTTTGTCACTCATTAAATTGCAATGTATACGTAGAAGTCGTTAAAAAATGTAATAACTATTATTAGAAGAGCTTATGTCAAACCAACATCAATATTTCGGCCATCCTCGTGGCTTGTTCTTATTGTTCGGTACTGAACTGTGGGAACGCTTTTCTTACTACGCAATGCGCGCCATTCTAGTACTTTACCTTACAGATACAACGATGAATGGCGGCCTTGGCTGGTCAACCAAAGACGCACTAGACCTATACGGTATTTATACTGGTCTTGTGTATATCACACCTCTCATCGGAGGTTACTTAGCGGATAACTATCTAGGTCAACGCCGTTCAATTTTGCTTGGTGGCGCGTTAATGGCTATCGGCCAGTTTACACTCGCACTTCCAGCTGACGCTCTGGGTATTGGTTCGCTACACAGTTTCTATTTAGGTCTTGGTCTGCTTATCACGGGTAACGGCCTCTTTAAGCCGAATATCTCAACCATGGTTGGCGATTTATATAAAGAGGGTGACAACCGTCGTGACGGTGCATTCACCATCTTCTACATGGGGATCAACTTAGGTGCATTGCTTGCAGGCGTCGTTTCTGGCTCTGTGACAACCTCTTACGGTTGGAAAGCCGGTTTTGTGGCCGCAGGTGTAGGTATGATTATTAGCTTAGTGATGCAAATGGTGCTAGCTCAGTCTTGGCTTGGTGACATCGGTCGCGAGCCCGCAGCAAAACGAGATCTAAGCAACAAAAACTCAACTACGAAGCAACCCTTAACGAAAGAAGAAGTAAACCGACTAAAAGTAATTTTGGTCATGAGCTTATTCACTATCGTCTTCTGGGCTGGCTTTGAGCAGGCCGGTGGCCTAATGAACATCTACACTCAACAATATACTGATCGTATGATTGGTGGCTTTGAAGTACCTGCTGCGTGGTTCCAATCGCTAAACCCATTTTTCATTATTACCCTAGCACCAGTTCTGGCGGTCCTTTGGGTAAAATTAGGTAAACGAGAACCCACTTCGCCAGTGAAATTTGCGATGGCACTATTTTTCTTGGCAATTGGCTTCCTATGTATGGTTGGCGCTGTGCTAGAACAAGGTGGAGACACAACGGTAAAAACATCAATGTTGTGGCTGGTGGGAGCTTTCTTCTTCCATACATTGGGCGAACTGTGCTTATCTCCAATTGGTCTTTCACTGGTGACCAAGTTAGCACCGCTTCGCTTAGCTTCACTCATGATGGGTGCATGGTTTGGCTGTAATGCGATTGCAAACTACGTTGCGGGCTATGTGGGATCTCACGTAGGAGAATTGGGCGCAATGGCTATCTTTAGTGGCATTGCAGTCAGCGCTACCGTGAGTGGTGTCATCCTACTTCTGTTCTCGAATACGCTCGTTCGCTGGATGCATGGTGCAGAGAATACTCACAGCACAGCAGAACAAGTAGAAGAGCAGCAAGTACAAGTCGCTTAATCGCTCTACAAAAAATGAAAGGGTCGCTTTTGCGACCCTTTTTGTACCTAAAGCTTAGAGTGAACTAACTCAGCCATCATTTCTATATGAAGCTCACTATCGTTCAAACAAGGAATGTAGGTAAAGCTTTCACCACCTGCTTCAAGGAAAATCTCTTTACACTCTTCCGAGATCTCTTCCAACGTTTCTAAACAATCCGAAGAGAATGCTGGTGTCACTACATTGATATTTTTTACCCCTTTTGCAGGAAGTGCCTCTAGGGTTTTATCGGTATAGGGCTGTAACCACTCTTCTCGGCCAAATCGAGACTGATACGTCATACCTATCTGTTGCTCGTTTAACCCTAACGCTTCAGCGAGTAAGCGAGTCGTTTCTTCACAGTGCTGAGGGTAAACATCTCCATTATCAGCGTAACGTTTTGGAATACCGTGATAAGAACATAGCAAGTAGTCTCCCTTACCATACTCTTGCCAATGTTCACGAACTGAATGCGCTAACGCTTCAATGTATTTCGGGTGATTGTAGTAATCCCGAATAAAGCTAAAGCCCGGTATCACGGGCAGGTTTTTAAACGCTTTAGTGATTCCGTCAGAAACCGCTGCCGTTGTTGTGCCCGAGTATTGCGGATACAAAGGTAAAACGATGACTTCCTCTACCCCTTTAGCCAACAGCGCTTCAAAACCTGATTGCAAACTTGGATTTCCATAAGTCATGCCAAGTTCGACTGGCATATCAAGCTTTTGAGCCAACTTTTCTGTTTGACGCTTAGAGTACACCATCAGTGGCGAGCCCTCTTCCATCCAAACTGATTGGTAGAGTTTAGCAACCTTGGGAGCTCGGATTGGAAGGATAACGCCGTGCAATAGCGGACACCAAAGCCATCGAGTCATGTCTACCACTCGGTGATCATGAAGAAACTGACTTAAAAAGCGCTTTACGGCAGGAGCGGTTGGTGCGTCAGGAGTACCCAGGTTCACTAGGAGTACACCCTGTTTATTATTCTCTTTCATAACATCCTATTCATGGTAAACGGCTTGGTTCATATACTTAAATAGCCTCACGGCGCTGCATCGCTGACACTTGAAGTCATTTAGATATATGTTTACGAGTAAACTAAAAAAAGCGACCACTTGGGTCGCTTTCAATATATCAAAATATGAATTTTTTGACTTCAGCAAATTAAGAGAGTGCTTTCTCGATATCTGCACTAACTTCAGCTACTTGCTTAGTACCATCAAACTTAAGGTACTTAGTGTTGCCTGCTTCAGCTTCTTTACCGTAGTAGTTGATTAGTGGTGCAGTTTGCTCGTGGTAAACACCTAGACGTGCACGTACTGTTTCTTCTTTGTCGTCATCACGAACAACAAGATCTTCACCAGTTACGTCATCTTTACCTTCCACTTTAGGTGGGTTGTAAACAACGTGGTAAGTACGACCAGAAGGAAGGTGAGCACGACGACCTGCCATACGCTCAACAATCACATCGTCAGCAACGTCAAATTCGATAACATAGTCTACATCAACGCCCATTTCTTTTAGGCCGTCAGCTTGAGGAATAGTACGAGGGAAACCATCCAGTAGGAAACCGTTTGCACAGTCTTCTTGAGCGATACGCTCTTTGATAAGACCAAGGATGATTTCATCAGAAACTAGCTGACCAGCGTCGATAACAGCTTTAGCTTGTTTACCAAGCTCTGTACCTGCTTTGATAGCAGCACGAAGCATATCACCAGTAGAGATTTGTGGAATACCGTATTTTTCCATGATGAAGTTTGCTTGTGTGCCTTTACCTGCACCTGGAGCACCTAGAAGAATGATGCGCATGATTTATCCTCTTTAATATTTAAGATTTATACCGAAGCTCACAATAGCTGGGCTTCTTAGACATCAAACCCGAGAAGCACTCACAACGATAAGTTTCGGTATAACGTATATAGGCGAGCAAAAATACACGCCTTATTACTCACATTCAAGTCGCAGATTCTATCACAGGTTCGCCGCGCAAAGAGTGTATTAAGACTAAAGAATGTTAACGATACCCTCTTTCACGCCCTATTGATTATTAACTCAACACCTGAGATGCAAAATTTTGCGACAACAAACAAAAAGCTCGCGAAATGCGAGCTTTTTGATGTACTGAGGTTATTACACCTTAGTCAAAAGTTTATTAACAGCTCCTAAGAACTCCGTTGGGTCCTCAATCGAGCCTCGCTCTGCAAGCATTGCTTGACCAAGCAGGACTTCTACCCAACGACCAAATGCCTCTTCATCCGCTTCGTCAGCCATGCGCTTAACCAGCTCGTGCTCAGGGTTTAGCTCAAAGATGTACTTCACTTCTGGCACTGCCTGACCCGCCGCTGCAAGAAGCTTCGCCATTTGAGTGCCCATTTCGTAATCGTCCGTTACCACAACAGCAGGTGTAGACGCGAGTTTAAAGGTCGTACGAACTTCTTTCACACGATCGCCTAGGTAAGACTTCGTGCGTTCTACAACCGACTTAAACTCTTCTTCAGTTTCTTTCTGCTTCTCTTTTTCTGCTTCATCTTCAAACTGACTTAGATCGAGCCCAGCTTTTGTGATTGACTGGAACTGCTTGCCGTCAAACTCAGTTAAGTAGTTCATCAGCCACTCATCAATGCGGTCGTACATCAAGATAACTTCAATGCCTTTCGCTTTGAACTGCTCTAAGTGAGGGCTGTTTTTCGCAGCTGCATAGCTGTCTGCCGTCAAGTAGTAGATCTTATCTTGACCTTCTTTCATGCGCTCAACGTAAGCAGCTAGACCCACGGTTTGCTCCGCAGAATCCACTTCAGTTGAAGCAAAGCGCAATAGGCCTGCAACTTTCTCTTTGTTTGCGAAGTCTTCTGCCGGACCCTCTTTCATCACAAGGCCAAACTCTTTCCAGAATGATTGGTATTTCTCTTCATCATTCTTAGCCATGCGCTCTAGCATCGTTAGCACACGCTTAGTACAAGCATTACGTAGAGACTGAGTCACTTTGTTGTCTTGTAAGATCTCACGCGATACGTTGAGTGGCAGATCATTGGAGTCTATTAAACCACGTACAAAACGTAGGTAAGACGGCATGAACTGCTCTGCATCGTCCATAATGAACACGCGTTGTACGTACAGTTTCAAACCTGATTTGTGGTCGCGGTTCATCATATCCCATGGCGCTTTAGATGGGATGTAAAGCAAGCTCGTGTAATCGTTTTTACCTTCTACACGGTTATGGCTCCAAACCAATGGATCGGCAAAGTCATGTGATACGTGCTTGTAGAACTCTTGATACTCTTCATCTGAGATATCCGATTTATTACGCGTCCACAGAGCTTGAGCTTTGTTGATTTGCTCCCACTTCTTCTCATCCGTTTCTTTGCCTTCGTCATCGCAAACAACAGTTTGGATGGAAACTGGGATGCCAATGTGATCCGAGTACTTGCTGATCACATCACGTAGACGCCATTCATTTAGGAACTCTTTACCTTCTTCACGCATATGAAGAATGATATCAGTACCACGCGATTCTTTAGTGATGTTTTCGATGGTGTACTCACCTTCACCGGCTGAGTGCCATTGTACTGCTTCATCAGCGGCTAGGCCCGCAGCACGAGTGCGTACGGTGACGGCATCAGCAACGATAAACGCCGAGTAGAAACCAACACCAAACTGACCAATAAGCTGAGAGTCTTTGCTCTGCTCTTCAGACAGCTTTGAGAAAAACTCCGCGGTCCCGGATTTTGCGATCGTACCTAAGTGCTCGATCACATCATCGCGGCTCATACCGATACCGTTATCAGAAATGGTTAAGGTATTTGCGCTTTCATCAAACGACAGTTTCACGCAAAGGTCTGCATTACCTTCATATAAGTCTGGGTTAGATAGCGCTTGGAAGCGCAGCTTGTCCGATGCATCTGATGCGTTAGAAATCAGCTCGCGCAAAAAGATCTCTTTATTTGAATAAAGAGAATGGATCATTAAATGCAGTAGTTGTTTTACTTCTGATTGAAAACCACGAGTTTCTTTGTTTTGAGATACGGTTTCGCTCATGTGTGCTCCATAACATCTAAACTAATTGGTTTTTTCATGGAGATAAGTTTGTGACTTTCCCCTTGAAATTACCTTACTGAGATGTCATTTAACATGTGGCTGACAAATGTAAATTCAAGGTCAATATTGCTAAAAACGGTGTTTTTTTAGAAAAATTTAATTATCCTACCAGCCTAAAAGCATCTAAAATGTCGTGCGCACTCTATGCGCTTCGGTAATTTTGTGACATAAATCACTATAATTACAACATCATCCATCTAAGAAGAACTAAATGACTAACATCGGCACCAAATTTCTACTTGCTCAAAGGTTCACCTTTGATCCAAATAGTAATTCGCTCGCTGACCAACAAAACGGCAACGACGTTGTACGATTAGGAAGCAACGAAAGCCGTATACTTCTGATGTTGGCAGAGAGACCAAACGAAGTTTTAACCCGTAACGAGCTTCACGAGTTTGTTTGGCGTGAGCAAGGTTTTGAGGTGGATGACTCAAGCCTGACTCAAGCGATCTCTACTCTGCGTAAGATGTTGAAGGACTCAACAAAATCTCCAGAGTTTGTTAAAACGGTTCCTAAACGCGGTTATCAACTCATTTGTTCAGTGGAACGCTTAAGCCCATTATCTGCTGACTCTAATACTGACGTTGAAGAAGCCACTTCTGAAAATGAAGCGCACGCTGCGGAAATAGAAACAAGTGACGCGCCGTCAACAGAAGCGGCGACAGACACCACGACTGAAGTAGAGCCTCAAGTAGAACTACCTAAGGCACAGCCAAAACCAGCAGCTAACAAAAATAACTGGCTGCCGCGTATGATCGTTCTTTTGTCTCTACTGCTTCCTATTTGTGTATTGCTATTCACCAATCCTGCAGAATCCCAATTCCGTCAGATTGGTGAGTATCAAAATGTACCTGTGATGACGCCAGTGAACCACCCGCAAATCAATAGTTGGTTGCCGTCCATTGAGCAGTGCATTGAACGCTACGTAAAATACCATGCAGAAGATTCAATGCCGGTAGAAGTGATCGCTACAGGTGGCCAGAACAATCAGCTGATTCTGAACTACATTCATGATAGTCAACATTCATATGAGAACGTGACATTGCGTATTTTCGCTGGTCAAAATGACCCAACCGATATCTGTAAATAAGGAGGCCAGAATGAAGATAAAATTAGCATCTGCGGTTTTGGCCGTATCCGTTCTTTTCAGTGGTTGGTTATATTGGGGTAGCGACCTAAAAGTGGAACAGGTCCTCACTGCCAATGAGTGGCAGTCAACCATGGTGACGGTCATTACAGACAGCTTGCCTGACGATCCTGTCGGCCCACTGCGTCGTGTTAATGTTGAATCAAATGTGAAATATCTCCCTAATGGAGACTATATTCGCGTAGCAAATATCAAACTATTCGCTCAAGGTTCAACGGCAGAATCCACGATTAATATCTCGGAAAAAGGGCGCTGGGAAGTCAGTGACAACTATTTGTTGGTTTCGCCTTCTGAGTTTAAAGATATTTCATCTTCTCAATCAAAAGACTTCTCCGAAGCACAGCTACGTTTGATCACTCAAATCTTTAAGCTTGATGCCGAGCAAAGTCGCCGTATTGATGTCGTGAACGAAAAAACGCTATTGCTCACTAGCTTGAACCACGGTTCTTCGGTGCTGTTTAAAAACTAACTTTGATTTGATGATAAGGGGGCAAAACGCCCCCTTTATTTTGCTTATGGATTGGCTAGATACCATCACCCTCTTTTTCGGCTCACTTATCGCCAATACTCTGGCTTCGCTTTCTGGCGGCGGTGCAGGCTTACTTCAATTCCCTTTGCTCATCTTTCTCGGCTTGCCATTCTCGGTTGCGCTGGGGACACATAAAGTGGCTTCCGTCGCTTTAGGCTTAGGGGCAGCAAGCACACACTTAAAAGCAGGCACAATTAAATGGAAGGTCGCGCTCTACCTTATAGTCTCTGGCAGCGTTGGCGTAGTCTTAGGGGCGAACTTAATTGTCCAAATACCTGATGGTATGGCGGAAAAAATGCTAGGGAGCATGATTCTCGCGCTCGGCATCTATTCACGATTTAAGAAATCGTTAGGCCAATCAGAAATAATACGTAACCGTCACCCAACCGGTTGGGTCATCGGCGGCGTCGGACTAATGCTCATCGGTATCATCAACGGGTCGCTGACCGCAGGTTCTGGTTTACTCGTAACACTATTTTTAGTTCGCTGGTTTGGGTATAACTATAAACAAGCCGTTGCTTACACCATGATTTGCGTCGGGTTGTTTTGGAATGGCATTGGTGGGATCGCTGTCGTCCAAGCTGGCGCTCCGATACATTGGGCTTGGTTGCCTGTTTTATTGTTAAGCTCATTTCTAGGCGGCAGTTTAGGCGCATGGGCCGCGACTCGATACAGCAACCGAGTGATTAAAATTGCATTCGAAATTCTCACGTTTGCCGTGGGCATCAAGTTGCTAGTTTAAACCGATTAAAAGGAAAGTTTCATGGATAAAGCGATCATTGATATTTATTACTGCCGCCAATGCAACTGGATGTTGCGTTCAACTTGGCTATCGCAAGAACTACTGCATACTTTTAGCGAAGAAATAGAAACGATCAGCTTACACCCAGATACGGGTGGTCGCTTCGAAATTTTCTGTAATGGCCAGCAAATTTGGGAACGGAAAAAAGACAGCGGCTTTCCTGAAGCAAAGGTGCTAAAACAGCGCGTAAGAGACATTATCGACCCGGAACGCGATTTAGGACATTCAGACACAAAATAGGGAGCAATTCGCTCCCTATTTTTTTTACTTAGTAAAACCGTTAAATCATGGTTTGTGCTAATACTTCGCCTTCTGGCGTTTTTACCGTTAGCGTATTGTCTTCTAAAGTACCAAAGCTTCTTGGTAAACCATTACGTGGAAATGTCATCGAGCCTGGGTTAAAAATAATGGCCCCATCTTGCATCTCTGCGACAGGAACATGCGTATGACCGTGGGCGATGATATCACCTTCACGCAGTGGCGGCCGTTTTTCAGAGTTGTACAAGTGACCATGAGTCAAAAAGATTCTCTTGCCAGATTCAAGTAGCACCCACGAGTAATCCATCATCATTGGAAACTTCAATAGCATTTGGTCTACTTCACTATCGCAGTTACCACGCACAGAAATAATTTGGTCACTGTATTGGTTCAATAGCTCCACCACCTGCGGTGGGTTGTAACCTTCTGGAATCGGGTTTCTTGGCCCGTGGTTTAGCGTATCCCCCAACAAAATCAGGTGCTCCGCACCAGAGGCTAAAAATAGCTCAATAGTTTCTTTAGTTGCTGGCAAAGAGCCATGCAGATCTGAGGCAAAAAATAGTTTCACGACATCGTCTCCTCACAAAGTACGAGGTCATTCTACGGCATTTTTATGACAGCTCAACCAACGACTACTGATAGCGCAATGATTCAATGACCATAGGCAAAATATAGAACCATGCTGCATACGCTGTTCCAACCAACACCAGTGTCCAAAACACCATCGACATAAATTTTGATTTGGCTAGATGGTGCAGCGGATCGGGCTCTCCGCATCCTGGACATGCGTGAGCGCGCTTTGAGATTTGTTTCTCACACACAGGGCAAGAGACTAAAGGCATGATACAAATTCCTCGACAATAGACTTAGGGCGCAAAGAATAATGGTGAATTAACACATATGCAACCTAACATATATTAAATATTTTAGTTCTTTGTAACAGTCGCTGACTTGAGAAAAAATGCGTTGATTTTTCATTTATATCAACCTATTACACTTCTTCTCGCACCATGCCATTGATGACAATATTGTTATAACTCACCATGCCAATGACCTCCCCATCTTCAATGACCGGAGCTCGGCTAATGCCAAATCGTTCAAATAGGCGCGCACAATATTTCACATTCATATCAGGGTCGACACACAAAGCGGGCTTGGTCATGATCTCATAAATATTCGTGCGCTGTGGAGAGCGATTATTCGCCAGCACCTTTTTGGCGATATCATTCATCAAGACGATGCCATATTCATCGTTGTCATCTCGCTTTTTCACCACCAGCGCTTTTACTTGGTATTTTTTAGCCAACGTTATGCCTTCATAAACTGTCATTAGCCCATCAACCATGACATAAGTAGCCGCCATTACATCTCGAACTCTAATTATCGTTTGACTGCTCATAACTCATCCTCGACCACTTTGGTCAACGTCTCTACTTGATGCGCGACACCGACTGCATCCTCAATATCGATCTGAATAGCAATGCCCTGCCCCGACTCTCTGTCGAACTCACCAACTTCATTGATGGTTTCTAATATGTGTCGAGAAAGGTGCTCCTCAACGACAAACAGCAGCACATCTTTTTGTACTTCCAGCGTTAAGCCAAAAAACGTTCGCTTTTGATTTAAACCTTGTCCACGAGCGTTATTAATCACCGTCGCACCAGTCGCGCCAGCTTCGCGAGCAGCGTCCAGTACCTTGTCTGTTTTGCTGTCTTCAACAAACGCAAGTATCAATTTAAAGCGCATTTTCTTCGTCCTCCGAGACATCTTTATTCAGCCATTGGGTTATTTGCGCATAGCCCATCACAGAGATCATAGGAAACAGACTGGCAAAAGCGATCAAGCCAAAACCATCAATCATTGGGTTTCTTCCTGGGACGGTAGAAGCAAGCCCCAGCCCTAGTGCGGTTACAAGCGGAACAGTGACAGTAGAAGTCGTGACGCCTCCAGAATCGTAGGCGAGTGGAACAATAAGCTTTGGCGCATAAAACGTTTGAATCACAACCACGATATAACCCGCAATGATGTAATAGTGGATAGGGTCACCGACAACAATCCGATAGCTCCCTAGCGCGATGCCAATGGCCACCCCAAATGCAACAGCCACGCGTAAGCCGTTAATACTGATACTGCCACCAGAAACTTGGTTTGCTTTTATCGCTACCGCGATTAGAGAAGGCTCAGCAATCGTGGTACTAAAACCGATAAAAAAGGCGAAGGTATACACCCAATAGTAGTCGACCCACACTAAGGCTTTTCCCACAGAGACTTTAAACTCTTGTAAAAATTCCGGCGCCGTCAGTTGCACGGCCATGGTCTCTCCGAGCGGAAACAGAGCCATTTCTAATCCGAGCAAAAAAAGAGCGAGCCCAAGAATCACATAAACAAACCCAAGCAAAACCTTCTTAAGGTTGTTAACTGGACGCCTTAACACCGCTAACTGAAAACCAAAAATAATGCTGGCGATGGGAATGACATCTCGAACGGTCGATAATAAAGTGTCTAGGAAATGTTCAATTGAAATCATGTTACGACCATTCCGTAAACCATCACAAACATCATCGGTAGCAGCGAGGCAAAAGCGATCAAACCAAAACCATCCACCATGGGGTTGCGCCCTTTAATCGCCGATGCTAAACCAACCCCTAGTGCAGTGACCAAAGGCACGGTGATAGTCGAAGTCGTCACACCTCCAGAATCATAAGCAACGCCAATAATGGCTTCCGGTGCAAACCACGTCAGGACTACAACGCCGACGTAGCCGCCGATGATCATGTAATGAATTGGCCACCCTTTTAAGATGCGCAGAACGCCAATAACGATGGCGATCCCCACAGAAAGTGCCACCGTTACTCGTAGCCCTTGTCCATAATCCTGCATGGATTGCTCTGAGTTTGTGATCATCCCGCCTTCTGCCGCAACTTCTGATGCTTCTTCTGCTACGGCCGTTAATGCAGGCTCGGCGATCGTGGTGCCAAAGCCTAGACAAAACGCAAAAACTAACAACCAGAATACGCTGCCTTTTTTTGCAAAGGCTTGAGCCATACTCTCTCCGATAGGAAAAAGACCAAGCTCTAGACCAAAAATAAAAAACGTTAACCCTAAAACCACAAGCAATAAGCCAAAAAGAATGGAGATGAGATTAGGAAGTGGCTCTTGCAAAACAACTAATTGAAAAAAAGTGATAACAACAACGATGGGTAGCAGATCGCGAGCACTATTAAGGAGCGCTCGAAAAAGAGCAACAAATGCTTCCATACCTATCCTCCTTGATGGTGCAAACTGATTACGCTTGTTCCGGTAGCGATGTTTCTAGTCTGGCATAGATTTAGTTCTCCTACCGTGAACGAATTAGCGCCATGCATAACATTTAGTTACATTTTTTCAATATGTGAAGTCAGTAGCCTCGCTACAGGCTTGCCACTATCCTAGAAATAATAGTCGTGAGATGATCAAGCTCAGCACAAAACGACTATAATGTTCTAATACGTGTACATTCAAAGAGATAACATGAAGATATTACTCACAGGTGGCACTGGGTTTATTGGTTCGGAGTTGCTCAAGCTGCTATCCACTCACCAAGTTATGCTACTTACACGCTCTCCAGAGCATGCAAAACAACGCCTCCAACACGCTGATTTGGGTAATATCGAATACCTTAACTCGCTTGAGTCATTCGCCGATCTCAATCACATTGATGCCATAATTAATCTTGCGGGTGAGCCTATCGCAGATAAAAGATGGACCAGTGAGCAGAAAGAAAAAATCTGCAAAAGTCGCTGGAAAATTACCGAACAAATCGTTGAGCTGATCCACGCCAGCACAGAACCTCCCGCTGTTTTTATTAGTGGCTCGGCCGTTGGTTACTATGGCGATCAACAAGACCACCCGTTTGATGAGTGCCTGCATGTTAACAGTGAAGACTTTCCTCACGAGGTTTGTGCAAAGTGGGAGCAAATAGCCAAACGCGCAGAGTCTGAACAAACACGTGTTTGTCTATTGCGAACTGGCGTGGTGCTCGGCCTTAATGGCGGTGCGTTGGCGAAAATGCTCTTACCTTACAAACTTGGCGTAGGCGGCCCGCTCGGGAACGGTAACCAGTACATGCCTTGGATTCACATTCTGGATATGGTCCGCGCCATCATGTACTTGCTTGAAACACCACATGCCCACGGTGCGTTCAATATGTGCGCACCTCACCCTGTGACTAACCGTATCTTTAGCGGCACGTTGGCAAAAACGCTCAAACGACCACATATCTTGTTCACGCCTAAATGGGCAATGGAACTCCTAATGGGTGAATCTTCCTGCTTATTGTTCGATAGCATGAGAGCAAAACCCAAAAAGCTCACCGAACTTGGCTTCAAATTTAGCTACTCCAGAATAGAGCCAGCACTCAAGCACTTGCTTCATGACCGGAGCTGATGAATGATGACCTCATTCAATGTTTCTTGAGGCTTAATTTATGAAAAAGTCGATTCTTATTACGGGTTGCTCAACCGGTATCGGTTACGTGTGCGCTCACGCCCTGCAAAACGAGGGATTTCATGTCATAGCATCTTGTAGGAAAGAGCAAGATGTCCAACGTCTAATTAATGAAGGGCTAACCTGCATCAAGCTAGACCTAAACAGCCCTGAAAGTATTTCTTCGGGCGTGAAGCAAGCATTAGAGCTAGCAGAGGGTAAGCTTTATGCCGTGTTCAATAATGGTGCCTATGGCCAGCCCGGTGCATTGGAAGACTTGCCCACCGAGGCTCTTCAAGCTCAATTTCAGACCAACTTTTTTGGTTGGCACCAGTTAGTCAGAGAAGTGCTTCCTCACATGCGCATACAAGGCGAAGGACGGATAATACAAAACAGTTCTGTTCTTGGCTTTGCTGCAATGAAATACCGCGGCGCCTACAATGCGTCAAAGTTTGCCCTAGAAGGCTGGACTGACACACTACGGCTAGAGCTTGCGGATACGAATATCAAAGTGGCATTGATAGAACCTGGGCCTATCGAAACTCAATTTAGAAACAATGCATTAAAAGCCTTCGAGAAGTGGATTGATATTGAATCCAGCCCTCACCGCCTCGCCTATGAAGGACAAAGAGAGCGACTCAACAAAGACAAATCTAATAATCGATTTGTTTTACCTGCAGAGTCCTGCGTCGCACCTGTTCTTCATGCATTAACTAGCGCTTCACCTAAAATTCGCTATCGAATTACTACGCCGACTAAATTATTCGCAATCTTGAAAAGGTTATTACCAACCCGTGTGCTTGATAAAATTTTGCGACAAGCTGCATAAAAAAGTTTTGTCACAATGTAATTTCATCGTAACAATGTGATGTCATTATGAGCATGTAGGTTAAAAAAACCTCAAGCAAACGAATCAATTTCTACGCAATTCAGTGAGCACTATTCAACCTAAAGTGAATGAGTTGCTTAGATTTGGTATCGCCACCCATTACGTTTTGTAGCAATGTTTTTACTACTGCGAGGCAACAATGACATTAAATCAGCTTAACTGGCTTAGTGTGGGTGTAGTGTTGACCATGTTCATCCTATTTTGATACCGCACTAACAAATAGCATTAGAACTGCGCTGCTTCGGCAGCGTTTTCTTTTTGCCTTACACCTATTCAGCAGTAACACCATTCTCTTACCGCATCCTTTCACAAAATAGAATGATTCATTATTGATGACGATTAGCAACCATCGCTTGAATTTCCCTTAAATCAACTCCATATCTATTATCAACGACAAGACACAAAGCAAGGATACTCTGATGCAATCCCCATTTATCGTTGAGATAACAGAACAGAACTTTCGCGAAACTCTTGAAGGATCAATGAACACGCCCGTTCTGATCCACTTTTGGGCCAATGCTCAACCAGAAAGCGCACAGATACTCCCTGAGTTGCAATCTCTTGCTCAACAGTACAACGGTGCATTTACGCTTGCTTTATTAAATTGTGAAGATCAGCCGGCTTTAGCGTCTCAATTTGGTGTGCAAGTATTGCCAACTATCGCGCTGTTTATAAATGGTCAAGCCGTCGATGGATTGGGTGGCCCTCAGCCAATTGATGCCATTGCAACCATGCTACAAAAGCATTTGCCAAGCCCAGATGAACAGCTATTAAAGCAAGTCAGTGAACTTCTTCAGCAAGGTGAACATGCTCAGGCTTTAAGCATCATCCACACTTTGCCGCCAGAACTGCAAGAGCGTGGCGATGTGAAACTCGCGATGGCTGATTGTTTATTAGAAACCAAACAATTTGATGTAGCCCAAGAGCTACTGAACGCTATCCCTCTTGAGTATCAAGATAACTACTACAAGAGTCTAATAGCCAAGCTCGAGCTGCATTTGCAGGCTGCAGATAGCCCTGAGTTACAACGACTAGAACAAGCATACGCAGCAGACATGGCAAACTTCGAACTCGCTTGTGAATTGGCGGTACAGTACAACCAGGTGGGTCGTGATGAAGAAGCGCTGGAACTGCTGTGGAATATTCTTAAAAAAGACTTGGGCGCCCAAGACGGTGAAGTGAAGAAGACTTTTATGGATATTCTCAGCGCGCTAGGTCAAGGCAACGCATTAGCAAGCAAATATCGCCGTCAGCTGTATTCGATTCTGTACTAACTCGCTGAAAAGCGAAACTTCAACTAAAGGCCGGATATTCCGGCCTTTGTTATATAAAAAACCAATAACCTCTTAAGGTTCTCAGAACTTCAATTGTCTATTGTCTATAAATAGGTAAAAATGAATCGGACATTATGCACTTAAGGGAATAACTCATGCCAATTGATTCACTGATTACCATCGGTATTTTCGTCGTTCTTGCTGTAGTTATCTTATCTTCAGCCATTAAGACGGTGCCACAAGGAAATAACTGGACAGTCGAACGCTTCGGACGCTACACCCATACGCTAAAACCCGGCTTAAACTTGATCATCCCATTTGTTGATAAGATAGGGCAAAAAGTCAACATGATGGAGCGCGTTCTTGATATTCCAGCGCAAGAAGTTATTTCAAAAGACAACGCTAACGTGGTTATTGATGCCGTCGGATTTGTTCAAGTCATCGATGCTGCCAAAGCGGCTTATGAAGTCAACGATTTGGAACATGCCATTAGAAATTTAACTCTCACCAATATCCGTACCGTTTTAGGCTCAATGGAGTTGGACGAAATGCTGAGCCAGCGTGACATGATCAACTCCAAGCTGCTGGCAATTGTTGACCAAGCCACCAACCCGTGGGGTGTAAAAGTCACGCGAATTGAAATAAAAGATGTCCAGCCACCATCCGATCTAACGGCGGCGATGAATGCTCAAATGAAAGCCGAGCGAAATAAACGAGCGGAGATTCTTGAAGCAGAAGGGGTACGCCAAGCTGAAATTTTAAAGGCTGAAGGTCATAAGCAATCGGAGATATTAAAAGCTGAGGGCGAAAAGCAGTCTGCTATTCTCCATGCTGAAGCTCGTGAACGCGCCGCGCAAGCAGAAGCAAAAGCGACTTATATGGTTTCTGAAGCGATTGCCAAAGGCGATATGCAAGCCGTCAATTACTTCATTGCTCAAGGCTATACCGAAGCGATCAAAAGCATTGGTCAAGCCGAAAACGGCAAAATCATTATGCTTCCATTAGAAGCGACCGGACTAATGGGCTCGGTTGCAGGGATAGCAGAGATGTTTAAACAACAAGATAAAGAATAACTTATGGACTTTTTCAGTTTGCTGGAAGGTATCTCTTTCTGGCATTGGCTAGCCTTCGGTTTTGCACTTCTAGCGGTAGAGCTACTTGGGACTGCGGGATATTTTCTCTGGCTCGGAGTTTCTGCACTTATCGTTGGGGCACTAATGACCGTTTTGCCAATGAGCTGGCAATTACAATGGCTTTGCTTTGCAAGTTTCAGCTTAATCACCACTTGGTTATGGTGGCGACGACAATGGTCTCAAGACAAGAAAGAAGACCAAGAAAGAGATCTGAACCAAAAGTATAAGCAGTTAATCGGACGCACACTTACCATTGAAGAGGACTTTTCTGTTGGGCTCAATCGTATCAAGGTTGCCGATACCACGTGGTCGGCGCAGTCGGATCAAGCACTTCCAGCAGGAACGCGCGTTAAAATAAAAGATATCGATGGTATTATTTTAATCATTGAGCCTGATTCTAAGTAATTTATGCCAAAGTAATGGGGCATAACTATGCTCCATTACTTTAATCTAAACAACCGCTTTCATTTCATTGATTTAATTAAAATCGAACAAAAAATAAGTAGCAGAAATATTATTAATATCCTACCCTCTTCTTCCAATTATTTAATTCTTCATCATACGATAATCAATAAGATAGAAATATATCGATAAAAATTATCTTCCTAAATTTATTTTAAAAAATAAAACTTTATTGAATTATTTTTTGATCTTTTTGCCCCCCCATACATACTTAACGCATAAGCATTTAAGTTGAATGCTTTTTATTTGGTAAGTAAGAGGATGTACTATGAAGAAACTTCTCTTTTTAATGTTATGCGGTATCTTTTCTTTTTCTTCCTTTGCCTACACCAACGGAAATGGTGGTACAACTAATTTAGGACCGATAGTCGAATGTAAATTGCCCAGTGGTGATGTCACTAATATTCCAAGTGAAATGTGTCGATTTAGAGGCGGGGAATGGAACTAATATAGAAGTCAGTAGTTAGTTCAATATTAAGAAACTATTGATACCTTACTTTTCAGTAAAGTCATTATTTATCCAAGCAAGTAGATATTCAATGTCTACATTAAGGTGATGATTATGAAATTTTTAGCTGGTCTATTGTTAGCATGTTTTGCCCTAGCTCCATTAACTACTCATGCTAATGGTGCTTCAGGTGGTCGTACGCTAGCCCCAGAGATAAAGTGTGAGTTACCAAACGGTAACGTGCATATGTTACCGCCGTTATATTGCAAAATATATGATGGTCGAGAAGTAAAATAAAAAAAGGAGCCTAGCGGCTCCTTTTTATCATCTCACTAAGTATTAGTGGAAGCTGTAAGGGATAAGAACTTGTAGACGTAGGTCTGTTTCATCCGCATCACCAGCACCAGTGTACTCATCACGCTCTAGGATTGTACCGTGTAGACGGATCGTAGAACCTTTCAGTGCACCACTCTGTAGAGAGTAAGATACTGTCGCGTTAACTGCGTATTCACTTTCGTAATCCCAGTCACCTGATGCACCGCTTGCTGCAGAATCAGCACCAGTACCGTAACCAAAGCCTAGGTAGTAGTTCCAGCCGTTACCTTGGTTGTAAGATAGACGGTTGTACCACGCTAGCTCACCCGCTTTGTTCCAGTCAGACAGTGCATCCCACCACTGAGACCAAGTACCGTTGTTCATACCGTAAGTATGAATTGTACGTGGAACGAAGTCAGCACGGTTGTCTGTGTCTGTGTAGCGTAGCTCAGACATCCAAGCTAGCTTGCCGAAAGATTGATTCAAAGATAGACCAGTGTGGAAACCTAGACCATCGTATTTCACATCATCGTCAACACCGTAGAAATCAAATGCTAGAGTTGTACGGTCACTCACAGTGTACTTCAAGTAAGCCTTGTAAGAAGTGTTGTCAGTTTCGTTGTGGTAGCTAGTTACTTGACCTGCACCCCAGTCGATACCATTTGCATATTGAACGCCAGTAGCTTGACCCAAACCAAGTTGCATAAACAAGCTGTCAGTTAGGTTACCGTTTAGGCCTAGAGAGTGTAGGTAGCTCCATGACGTGTCAGACCAAAGCGCTGGCGCGTAGTCATCTTCGTGAAGTAGCCAAGGTGCTGTAAATTGGTCTGCACCAAAGTAGCTTAGGTTGAAATCACCTAGTTTAGCGTTCAGTTCGAAACCACGGTAAGTACCAGGTACGAAACTCCAAACGTTACCAATAGTACCGTTACCACCCGCTTGTAGCATACCAAAGCGCGCGTTGAAGCTTTCGTTTGCTTTGAACTTCAGTGCTGCTTTGTAAACTTTAAGCTGTTGACCATCACCTGCACCCCAGTCTAGGTTGTTACAAGTTGAAATTTCATTACATAGGTAGCCTTCGTTTGAATTGTAAAGGCTATCGTTGTAAAGGTCGCCAGAATAGTAAGCCGCAACATCTGCACCAACCCAACCATCGTGGTAGCCAGAAGTAAAGTCTAAAATTGCGTTGTAAGAAGAGTAGTTTAGACGACTCCAACGGTCACCGTTTTCACCGCCAGGCTTACCTGTTGTACGAGTACGAGAACGAGTATCAACTAGAAATAATGCATTAAGACTAGAGTCTTGCATAAATTCGTTCACTTTCTCTACGTACTCGCCACCTGCTGCACTTTCAGTAGACGCTGTAGCTGGAGCAACAGCAACAACACCAAACATTGCTGCGGTTAACGCTGAAACCTTAAAAAATTTGTCCATGGAAAAACTCCTAAAAATGGATATAGCTGTATTTTTCTATCTCACCTTTAGTTGGCCGCCGAAGGAGAGAAGTAAATTCCTGATCAAACCTCATTATTTCTAATTTGGCTTTTTTTTAGTTCCTGCATACACACCGTGTATCCACGTGATTAAGACTAACTTCGCAGCTAAAAACATCCAAACGGAACTTATTTTTTTTCTAAAAAAATATGAGCCAGTCCAAAGTTCCATATAAGTTGTTGATCCAGATCTTACTTTTAACAACACCAACACAAAAAGACAGTTAAACATTGAATATCAATAACTTAAACCACACCCTAGAATTCCAACTTGAAGTCACTCGCAGACTAAAGAAGTAAAAAACCTTAATAATTCAATGGGAGATCTTGATCACTGAAAAGATAAAAAGCACAAATAACTCAATCAAAAAGCACTTAATTATGAGCAAGAAAAAGCCCCACATGCTTACCATGTGGGGCTTTTAGTTATTTTTTAGCTTTTTTGATAAGACTTAATTCATCAACTCGAGTAAGTCTTGTTCTGTTTTGATCTCGATACCCAGTTCTTGTGCCTTTGCCAACTTCGAGCCTGCATTTTCACCAGCAAACAAAATATCTGTTTTCTTAGAAACACTACCTGTCACTTTTGCACCTAGTGATTGAAGGGCTTCTTTAGCCTCTGTGCGACCTAATTGAGAAAGTGTTCCTGTCAATACAACTGTCTTACCTTCTAACGGTAGCTCTCCTACCTGCTCAGTCGTATTAATCTCTGGCCAGTGGATCCCTTGTTCAAGCAAATCTTTAACCACTGCTTGGTTCTGCTCTTCACTGAAGAAAGTCGTAATATGTTGAGCAACCACAGCACCGATGTCTTGCACTTCAATTAACTGCTCTTCGTTAGCATTTTGGATGGCTTCCAACGTTTTAAAGTGCATTGCTAGGTTTGCGGCGGTTGCCTCGCCAACTTCACGAATCCCAAGCGAATACAAAAAGCGAGGTAACGTTGTTTCTTTGGATTTTTCTAACGCATTCACAATATTCTGCGCAGACTTTGGCCCCATGCGATCTAATACCGTTAAAATCCCCGCAGATAACTTAAATAAGTCAGCAGGGGTTTTTACCATCTCACGATCAACAAGTTGCTCGATCACTTTATCGCCTAGACCGTCAACGTCTAACGCTTTACGAGACACAAAGTGTTTTAGCGCTTGTTTACGTTGGGCTTGGCAAACTAAGCCACCCGTGCAACGTGTTACCGCCTCTCCTTCGATCCGCTCAACATGCGAGCCACAAACCGGACACTGAGTTGGAAAAATAATATCTCGCGCTGTTTCTGGTCGACGCTCTTTGATGACAGAAACGACTTGAGGAATAACGTCACCCGCTCTACGAATCACAACGTGATCACCGATCTTAACTTGCAGACGTTCTATCTCATCTGCGTTATGAAGCGTCGCATTACTTACCGTTACCCCGCCAACAAATACAGGCTCTAGTTTAGCAACAGGTGTAATCGCACCAGTACGACCGACTTGGAATTCCACCTCATTCAACGTCGTCATTTCTTCCTGAGCCGGGAATTTGTAGGCAATCGCCCAACGTGGAGCGCGAGCAACAAATCCAAGACGCTCTTGCACGGCAATATCGTCAATTTTAATGACGACACCATCGATCTCATAAGGAAGGGCATCACGACGCTGCAAGATATCTTGGTAGTAAGCTTTTACATCAGCCAAGCTTTCAACTCGCTTGGTCTCCGGGCACATTGGTAATCCCCAAGATTTAATTTGCAAGAAGCGTTCGTAGTGACTTGCCGCCAATTCAGCGCCTTGCACCACGCCCACACTGTATGCATAGAAGCTAAGCGGACGAGAAGCCGTAATGCGTGAATCCAATTGTCGTAAGCTACCAGCCGCAGCGTTACGTGGGTTGACAAAGATTTTCTCGCCTTTCTTCCTTGCTAATTCATTGAGCTTTTCAAACCCAGCTTTCGGCATAAAGACTTCACCACGAACTTCAAGACGATTTGGCCAGTCATTACCTCTGAGTTTTAAAGGAATGGCTTTAATCGTGCGAACATTCTCTGTGATGTTCTCGCCGGTAGTGCCATCACCTCGTGTTGCCGCCTGCACTAACACTCCGTTCTCATACAGTAAACTAACTGCGAGTCCATCCAGTTTCGGCTCACAACAGTATTCTTTCACACTCTGACTGCCCACCCGCTCTTGTGCTCGCTTATGGAAACTATCAAGTTCGCTGTCATCAAACGCATTATCAAGCGAAAGCATCGGTACTTCATGTGTCACTTGGCTAAACGCAGAGAGAGGTTGTCCACCGACTCGTTGACTTGGTGAATCTACGGTAATTAAATCAGGGTTCTCAGCTTCAATATCCAGGAGCTCTCGCATTAAGCGGTCGTACTCGGCATCAGGGATCTCTGGGTTATCTTCCACGTAGTAACGCACAGCGTGGTAATGCAACGACTCTTTTAGTTCTTCTAATCGCTGAAGTACTGATTCAGACATAGTAAAGCCCCGTGTATTTTCAATCGGTGAGGTTGGGAAATCCAAGAAAAAGGGCTCCATCCGGAGCCCTATTATTATTTGCTGTTAAGATTATGCGTTAGCGGCATTAAACTCAACTATTTGACGTCGATAAGACGCTAAACGGTCTGGCGTCATTAAGTTACGCTGGTCATCAAGAACGTTGCCACCTAAATCATCAGCAATTTGCTGCGCAGTTCGGAGCATTAAGTTAAAGTTCTGTTCAGCCTCACCATAACAAGGCAATGTCATGAAGAATGAAATACCCTTCGTTGTAAACTCAGCAGGATCAGCATGCTCAAACGTACCAGGGTGCATCATATTAGCGACGCTAAACAGCACTTTGCCGTTACCGGACAAGTCGACATGACGGTGGAAAATATCCATCTCGCCATAAATTAAGCCGTTTTGTTGCATACTCTCAAATAAAGCAGTACCAACAAATGGCTCTTCACCCGCGCAGTGCACATTCAATACAATCACTTGCATTTCAGGTTCAGGCTTTGGCTCTTCCTTAGGCTCTGCAACGACAGGGTCGCTAACCGTTTCGACTTGCTGTTCTTTCTCAGTAATATCAAACGCGGCGGGAATAGCTTCTTCTTCCACAGCAGGCTGGAGTGGCTCTTCAACTACTGGTGCTTGAACAACAGGCTGAACGTCCTCTTCTTTATCTTTTTCTGCAACAAATGAAGGGATGTCATCCGGCTCCTGCTGTGTCTGTGTTACTTCAGATGGGCCACCGAATAGCGGGTCAGATTCAAATTTGTTGTCGAAAGAACTCGCCATCCCAAAATCTGGTTCTTTGCGATCTTTACGAATGATCTCAAAGTCATCTTCAGGAGCGGGAGCGAAGTCTCGTTCTTTCTCGACAAGATCATTTTTGTCCCCTTGGTCAACATCCAGCTTACCAAGCGGTTTGTTACCAAACTTTGCTTTGCCTTCTTTTTTACTGCTCCACAAACCATGAAACAGCAATGCCGCGATGGCTAATGCGCCAACAACAATGAGTACGAATCGCAATTCCTGCATTATTTACTCTCAATATACTTGTTTTTACTACTCGCAGTTCCTTGAGCAGCAACCCAAGTGCAATAAATCTGAATGATACGTTTACTTTACCAAAACTATATGTAGATTTAGAACAACTTAATGCAAGAAGTTCCGTTTTTTGTTGTGATTCTTGCCACGATTCCACTTAACAAGACGTCATTTGTCAGGGCATTGAAAGAAAAGCCCTCACAGGTACAATGAGTTTTCATTTACACGAAGCCAAAATAGACATGAAGCAAAACAATCAGCAGAAAACCGGATTCGGTTATTTTCTATACGGGATACAATTGGCACTTGCCCCTAAAATCAGACGCTTTGTCATCTTACCTCTACTTGCAAATATCTTGCTTGTGGGTGGTGCCATCTTCTATCTATTTTCAAACCTTAATATATGGATCGAAGACTGGATTGGGCAATTGCCTGAGTTTTTATCCTGGTTAACTTACATTCTTTGGCCTTTACTCGCTCTGACGATACTCGCTACCTTCTCCTATTTTTTCAGCACGCTCGCGAACTTTATCGCCGCGCCATTCAATGGCCTCTTAGCTGAAAAAGTGGAAGAGTACTTAACGGGACAAAAAGTAAATGATGATGGATTCACTGCCGTTCTGAAAGATGTTCCTCGCGTTTTAGCTCGTGAATGGAGAAAGCTGCTTTACATCTTACCTAAAGCAATAGGCCTATTCCTGTTATTGCTTATACCTGCCCTTGGGCAAACAGTAGGCCCATTTTTATGGTTTATTTTTACCGCTTGGATGCTCGCGATTCAATATTGTGACTACCCGTTTGATAACCATAAAATCCCATTTAACGACATGCGTTACAAATTGAAACAAAAGCAAGGTAAGGCCTATGGCTTTGGGGTATTGGTGTCTGTGTTTACGACGATCCCAATTTTGAACCTCATTGTCATGCCTGTAGCAATATGTGGCGCAACCGCTATGTGGGTGGCGGAGTTTAAGCACCAACGATAGTCGATTAGAGATTAAGGAAAGGGATCTGCGCCAGCTTTTCCCTTTTCTTTTATCGAGTTCTGGGCCAACCTAATAAGATATAACTTTTTAATCCTTTTCCCTTTTTTTCATACCGCATATTCTTCTATCCATATTCACACAACGTGTAATGAAGGAACATCACTATGAGCAAAATCTACGAAGATAACTCTCTTACTATCGGTAATACACCTCTCGTTCGTCTAAACAAAGTAAGCAAAGGCAAAGTTCTCGCGAAAATTGAAGCGCGTAACCCTAGCTTCAGTGTTAAGTGCCGTATCGGTGCAAACATGATTTGGGAAGCAGAGAAAGCGGGGCTTCTTAAGCCAGGTGTAGAGCTTGTAGAACCTACCAGTGGTAACACAGGTGTTGCTCTAGCATTCGTAGCGGCCGCTCGCGGTTACAAGCTAACATTGACCATGCCTGAATCAATGAGCCTAGAACGCCGTAAGCTACTTAAAGCACTGGGCGCTAATCTTGAGCTGACTGAAGCGGCGAAAGGCATGAAAGGGGCGATTGCTAAAGCAGAAGAAATCGTAGCAAGCAACCCTGAGAAGTACCTACTTCTTCAACAATTTGACAACCCTGCGAACCCAGAGATCCACGAAAAGACTACGGGCCCTGAGATTTGGGAAGCGACAGACGGTGAAATCGACGTATTCGTTGCTGGTGTAGGTACGGGCGGTACTATCACAGGTACAAGCCGTTACATCAAAGGTGAAAAAGGCAAAGCCATCACTTCTGTCGCAGTTGAGCCAGCAGAGTCTCCAGTTATTGCCCAAGCACTTGCTGGCGAAGAAATCCAACCTGCTCCGCACAAAATCCAAGGTATCGGTGCTGGTTTCATCCCAGGTAACCTCGATTTAGATATTATTGACCGCGTTGAACAAGTCACCTCAGAAGAAGCGATTGAGATGGCTCGTCGCCTAATGGAAGAGGAAGGTATCCTAGCTGGTATCTCATCTGGTGCGGCTGTTGTTGCAGCCAACCGACTTGCAGAACTCCCTGAATTTGAAGGAAAAACAATTGTAACCGTTCTACCAAGTTCAGGTGAGCGTTACCTAAGCACAGCACTCTTTGCAGGTATCTTTACCGAAAAAGAGAACCAACAATAATATGTGTTCAAATCAATTTTTAGTTTAAAAAAGCCCCGTTTAGGGGCTTTTTTGTTGATCCCTGCCCTACCTTTGGTAATATCAGGGTGTTTTATTTCTAGCTTCAAAATAAAGAAGCAGAACACAAAAAGGTTTCAAAGTGATTACGCACGCAAACAGTTGCGTAGTTACCAAACTTTTGACTAGTATCAGAACTGACGCGCTTTGAACTCTTCCCGTGCTAGCGCACAAGATGTAAAGCAGTTAAGCTAAAATCTAGTCACAAACTAACAAAAAAATACATTTATTGGGGTATATCACATGTACGAGAAGCAAGTAGAAATCACAGCAGAAAACGGCCTTCACACTCGTCCAGCTGCACAGTTTGTTAAAGAAGCAAAAGCATTCGACGCAGACATCACTGTGACTTCTAACGGTAAAAGCGCTAGCGCTAAGAGCCTATTCAAACTACAAACACTAGGCCTAGTAAAAGGTACTCAAGTAACTATTTCTGCTGAAGGCCCACAAGCTCAGCAAGCAGTTGACCACCTAGTTGCTCTAATGGACCAACTACACTAATCCGGTCTCCTACTCCAGAAGCCATTTTGTGAAAGCAAAATGGCTTCGTTGGAAATAGGCTCAAAACTAAGCTAAAACTATTCGTTAGCGCACCCATTATTCTCCCGTTTTATAAAGTTGACCAAACTTAAGGTAAGGCTATGATTTCAGGCATCCTAGCATCTCCTGGTATTGCAATCGGTAAAGCACTACTACTTCAAGAAGATGAAATTGTCCTAAACACAAACACTATTTCTGACGATCAAGTAGAAGCTGAAGTTCAGCGTTTCTTCGACGCTCGTAACAAATCTGCAGCTCAGCTAGAAACTATCAAGCAAAAAGCGCTTGAAACGTTTGGTGAAGAAAAAGAAGCGATCTTTGAAGGTCACATCATGCTTCTTGAAGACGAAGAGCTAGAAGAAGAGATCCTAGCACTTATCAAAAACGACAAGATGACTGCGGATCACGCTATCCACTCAGTTATCGAAGAGCAAGCATGTGCTCTTGAGTCACTAGATGACGAATACCTAAAAGAACGTGCAACTGACATCCGCGATATCGGTTCTCGTTTTGTGAAAAACGCACTGGGTATCAACATTGTTTCGCTTAGCGACATCAATGAAGAAGTTATCCTAGTTGCTTACGACCTAACGCCATCTGAAACGGCACAAATTAACCTAGACTACGTACTTGGTTTTGCTTGTGATATCGGCGGTCGTACATCTCACACTTCAATCATGGCTCGCTCTCTTGAGCTTCCAGCTATCGTTGGTACTAACGACATCACGAAAAAAGTTAAGAATGGCGATATGCTGATTCTTGACGCGATGAACAACAAGATTGTTGTTAACCCATCAGAAGCTGAACTAGAAGAAGCGAAAGCGGTTAAAGCAGCATTCCTAGCTGAAAAAGAAGAGCTAGCGAAACTGAAAGACCTGCACGCAGAAACGACTGACGGTCACCGTGTAGAAGTTTGCGGTAACATCGGTACAGTGAAAGACTGTGACGGTATCCTCCGTAACGGCGGTGAAGGTGTTGGTCTGTACCGTACTGAATTCCTATTTATGGACCGTACTGCACTTCCAACTGAAGAAGAACAGTACCAAGCGTACAAAGAAGTTGCAGAAGCAATGAACGGTCAAGCTGTGATCATCCGTACTATGGATATCGGCGGCGATAAAGATCTCCCATACATGGATCTTCCAAAAGAGATGAACCCATTCCTAGGCTGGCGCGCTGTACGTATCAGCCTGGATCGTCGTGAAATCCTTCGTGATCAGCTACGTGGCATCCTACGTGCTTCTGCACACGGCAAACTGCGTATCATGTTCCCAATGATCATCTCTGTCGAAGAAATCCGTGAGCTTAAGAAAGCGATCGAAGAGTACAAAGAAGAGCTACGTGCTGAAGGCCACGCATTCGACGAAAACATCGAAATCGGTGTTATGGTTGAAACTCCTGCTGCTGCAGCGATTGCACACCACTTAGCGAAGGAAGTATCTTTCTTCTCTATCGGTACAAACGACCTAACTCAGTACACGCTAGCGGTAGACCGTGGTAACGAGATGATCTCTCATCTTTACAACCCACTATCACCAGCAGTACTAACCGTGATCAAGCAAGTTATTGACGCTTCTCACGCAGAAGGTAAATGGACTGGTATGTGTGGTGAACTTGCAGGTGACGAGCGTGCAACGCTTCTACTTCTAGGTATGGGTCTGGACGAGTTCTCAATGAGCGGCATTTCAATCCCTAAAGTGAAGAAAGTAGTTCGTAACTCTAACTTCGCAGAAGTGAAAGCAATGGCTGAAGAAGCCCTTTCTTTACCGACAGCTGCAGAAATCGAAGCAGTGGTAGAAAAGTTTATTGCTGAGAAAGCTCAGTAATCGGTAGTACCAAGTAATTCAATACTTAATGGCCATTAGACTGCGAAAAAAGTCGTCTAATGAGCTATATTGGTATACTATAATTCGACAGAATAAAACCAAACCTTAGGAGCATGACACAATGGGTCTGTTTGACAAACTTAAGAAGCTTGTATCTGATGACAGCGCTGACGCTGGTGCTATCGAAATCATCGCGCCACTTTCTGGTGAGATTGTAAACATCGAAGACGTGCCAGATGTTGTTTTCGCTGAGAAAATCGTTGGTGACGGTATTGCTATCAAGCCAGCAGGCAACAAAATGGTAGCTCCTGTAAACGGTACTATCGGTAAGATCTTCGAAACTAACCACGCATTCTCTATCGAGTCTGACGACGGTGTTGAGCTTTTCGTTCACTTCGGTATCGACACAGTTGAACTAAAAGGCGAAGGCTTCACGCGTATCGCTGAAGAAGGTCAAACTGTTAAAGCTGGCGACACTGTTATTGAATTCGATCTAGCTCTTCTAGAAGAGAAAGCGAAGTCAACGCTAACTCCAGTTGTTATCTCTAACATGGACGAAATCAAAGAGCTGAACAAGCTTTCTGGTTCTGTGACTGTTGGTGAAACTCCAGTTCTACGTGTAACTAAGTAATTTTTACTTAGCCGAACACGAAAAAACGCTGCCATTGGCAGCGTTTTTTATTACCTGAAATTTTATTCCTGATCGACTTACATCAATGAAACCCGCTCAGCTAAGTAATCCAAGTGCCGAACTCGGCCTTTGCTTTGCCTGAGCCAATAACGCAGTTGTCGCATCTTGGAGCACTTGAGAACGTACCATTTCCGTAGATTCTCTTGCGAAGTCTGTATCTCTTATTCGACTCTTGGATTCTGTAACACTCCGATTCACGGTATTTAAGTTATCCACCGAACCATTTACACGATTCTGAAAGCTGCCAATTTCACTTCGGTGAGAATCAACGTACTTGATCGCTGCATCAATCACCCCAATTGAAAGCTGCGCCTTACCAGCCGTCGCCATATCAATGTCGTCCATTGTGACTAATTGACCAGCACTCACATCAAGCTCATCCGCTAAACTCCCTTCGAGAACCACACCCTCTGGCGCCTTGATCGTAGAAGCGAAGAATTGCAGTTCGTTGTTTTCCGTTACTGAAGCATTCACTGTCGATTGTTGAGCATTGATGTAAGTGGCGACCTGTTCTACGCGATCACCCAATTTGAGCCCAATGGATTCCGTTTGGGTTTGCCCTTTACTGTCTTGGTATTCGACTTTTAGAGTTTGGTTATCTTTAGTGACTCGCCAATCTTTATCGACCGCATCACCAACATAATGCTGCCCTCCCATCTCTGGGATATGGCTACGCATATTACGTAACGTCAAAGAGATTGAGTTAGCGTTCGCGCCAATATGGAAACTTTGTGAACCGTAAGATCCATCAAACAGATTTTTATCCGCAAATGTCGTTGTGATCGCGACACGATCAAGCTCATCCTGCAGCGCTACGACCTCGTATTGGATGCTTTGTCGGTCACTGGTATCGTTACTACCATTTGCCGCTTGAAGCCCTAGAGAGCGTAACCGTTGCAAAATATCACTGCTCTCATGTAACGCGCCTTCCGCGGTTTGCGCGACCGAATAAGCATCGTGCGCATTTCTTAAGGCGACATCAAGTCCTCTCGTTTGCACATGGAGAGTATTGGATATCTGTAAACCTGCCGCATCATCACTCGCCGAGTTAATTCGAAAACCAGAAGTGAGGTTCCGTTGTGACTCGACGTTTTGCGCTGCCGCTTGACTCAGATGTCTCTGCGCCACCATCGCGGCAACATTGGTATTTAAAGAGACCATCTAATCGATATGAGTGCCTTGTCGAACATCCTGTTGGGACGCATCTAAATCGTTATAGCCGATAAGCAAAAAAGCCAGGGATGAGCCTGGCTTTTGTATCTTGTCTTATTAAGGTGATTAACCTAGCAGACTTAGCGCTGAGTTTGGCGCTTGTTTCGCTTGCGCAAGGATTGAGCTTGACGCTTGCGATAGAATTTGTGACTTGGTCATTTGAGTCGTTTCTTTCGCGAAGTCAGTATCTTTGATACGGCTCTTCGACGCGTTCACGTTCTCGTTGATGTTATCCAAGTTGCTGATTGCATGGTTGAAACGGTTCTGGAATGCACCCAGTTCTGCGCGGTGGCTGTCTACGTATTTCAGTGCCGCATCGATGATAGCGACAGATTCTTGTGCGCCACCAACTGAGGTTACGTCAATAGTATCTACCGTCACTTTTTTACCTTCGCCCAAACCTAGCTCGCCAGATAGGCCGCCTGAAAACTCGACTTCGCCTTCGACTTTGTTGTTGCCAGCAAAGATTTGCAGTTTACCATCTTGGTCTACTGATGCTTTCACTAGGTCAGTTTGACCGTTAATGTAAGTCGCAAGCTCTTCGATATCGTCACCCGCTTTTGCGCTGATGTTGATTTCTTGCTCTTGGCCGTAGCTGTCCGTTAGGTTGATTTTTAGGTCGTTCTTACCTTCAGCAACGTTCCAGTCTTTACCTTTACCACTTTCAGCTTGGTAGCTCACACCGCCCATCATTTTGTTGTCTGAACGCATGTCTTTTAGCTCAAGCATCACGGCTTCACCGTTATCCGCACCGATTTGGAACGATTTCGCGCCGTGTGTGCCGTTTAGTAGCTTGTTACCACCGAAAGACGTGGTTTCTGCGATACGGTTTAGTTCGTCATTTAGCGCGGTCACTTCTTCTTGAATCGCCACACGCTCTGATTTCGAGTTTGAGCCGTTTGCTGATTGTAGAGACAAATCACGCATACGTTGAAGAATGTTAGTGGTCTCGTTCATTGCACCTTCAGCGGTTTGTGCAATTGAGATACCGTCGTTCGCGTTGCGAACCGCCACATCCAAACCACGGCTTTGTACGTTCAAACGGTTCGAGATTTGTAGACCCGCAGCGTCATCTTTTGCGCTGTTGATTTTGAACCCCGAAGACAAACGCTCCATAGAAGTTTGTTGAGCTGAGTTTGCGTTGTTTAGGTAACGCTGAGCCGTCATCGCTGATACGTTAGTGTTTACATTCACTGCCATGGTGATTTCTCCAATTGATTTTCCGGTGTAGCGGTTTCCGACGTCTCGGAAAACCAAGTAGTTCTCTCAAAGTTACCTCTATTAACGACACCAAATTCAGAAGCTTTAGAAAAAAATTTAAAAAAATAACATTGCGAGATTTAGCTAATAAAATTGAAGAAAAGTAAGAAAAAGTGCTCAAGTTTCCACAAATCGAGCCGAGAGGGCCAAATTGTATAGAAAATCAGCAAAAGGAAACAATTGAAGGTAAGTTCGCAGACGATAGACGTGAGAATTAGAAAAGAAAAAGCCCCTTTTCCTTTGAGAGAACTGGGGCTAGGTTGGTCGCCAGAGCCTATGTGGAGATCAAGAGAAATGAACACATTTCCGGCATACCGAGTGCAACTTTACATTGAAAATGATTGGCAGGTGAGAGATGAGAGAGCCGCTCATTCTATTGTAAAGTTGCTTGCCAAAAGCCTGTATTCCCATCCACGTCTGAATGTATTGAGTACAGGCTAAGTAAACTACTGCAATAGTGACATTGCAGAGTTTGGCAACTGTTTCGCTTGAGCAAGAATCGATGTACCTGCTTGTTGCAAAATTTGTGCTTTGGTCATTTGCGTGGTTTCTTTCGCAAAGTCCGTGTCTTTAATTCGGCTGTTCGACGCGTCAACGTTTTCTTGGATGTTTGCCAAGTTGTTGATGCTGTGGCTCAGACGGTTTTGCTTCGCACCCAGATCCGCACGTTGTGAATCCACGTATTTCAGTGCCGAATCCAGCACAGAGATAGCGTTTTGAGAACCTTGTACGGTTGTCATATCAATATCTTGTACTGATGTTCTAAGAGGTTCATCGCTCAAACCAAGCTCAGACGCCAATCCACCCGAAATTGAAATCTCACCCTGAACGTTTGGATGTGCAACAAAAACTTGTAACTTGCCATCTTCACTTACAGACGCGTTGATCATGTCAGACTGACCATTAATGTACGTAGCAAGCTCTTCGATGTCGTCACCTGCTTTTGCATTAATGTTGATTTCTAGATCATCGACATTGCCGTCTTCGTCTTCACCCATACCTGGCAAAGTGATTTTTAGGTCCGATTTAGCAGGGTCAACGCCCCAATCTTTATCTTTACCGTTTTCCGATAAGAAGGTCACACCGCCCATACGAGTATCGTCCGCACGAATGCTGGTTAGCCCCATGATCATTGCTTCACCTGAGCTCGCACCAATCTGGAATGCCGCTTCACCGAATGAGCCGTTCAATAGACGACGGCCACCAAATGACGTGGTTTCTGCAATACGGTTTAGCTCGTCAATCAATGCCATTGACTCTTCGTTGATCGCCTGACGCTCAGCCGGAGAGTTAGTACCGTTCGATGATTGAATCGCCAGATCACGCATACGTTGCATGACAGATGTTGCCTCATTCATCGCACCTTCAGCGGTTTGGGCAATCGAGATACCATCGTTCGCGTTACGCATTGCGACATCTAGGCCACGAGACTGTGCAGTTAAGCGGTTAGAGATCTGTAGACCTGCCGCATCATCTTTTGCACTGTTAATCTTATGTCCTGAAGATAAGCGCTCCATCGACGTATTTAATTCGTCAGTCGCTTTGTTTAGGTAACGCTGCGCGGTCATCGCGGAGACGTTAGTACTAACTGTTACAGCCATTTTGCTCTCCTTTTGAGTTCGCAAGCTTTTGCGAAGCGGCCAGCTTTACTCTCATTTGGATAAGCACTGACCGTAAAAATTACTTGCTAAATCTGCCTTAAACGCAGGGTTTAGAATCTCGAAATCTGTTCTAATATTTTCAATACAATTTGTGTGCCAACTTACAAAATTTATTTCACTGCTTTTAAAAGAAGTAAATAAACAATAAGTTAGCGTTAGCACCAAACCATTTCAGGATAATGAGGCTCATCTTGTCTCATGTATATTGACCGCTACTCTGTTGCCGCCCGACTTGCCTCTTGCGTCATTGCCGCTTTGGGTAAAATCGTGCCGCATAGCATGACTCTCAATTTACGTCGATTTATCGCACTTAAGGCTTTGCACATAAGGCATCAAAAATCAGACAGTGTGTCTTAAGTCAGACTAAATATAGTTAAACAACGTTAGATCTTTGGTCTTACCGAATGCTTGTTGCGATGCCTGTAACGCTCGTGAGTTTTCACTGAACTCGATAACGGCTTTAGAGTAATCCAAATCCTCAAAGTTGCTCTTCGCTTTCGCCAGAGACAAATTAAAGTCTTCGTGGTTTTGCTCTTGGATATCGAGCGTGCTCAATCGAGCGCCAGCATCAGTACGCGCTTTATTCAAATGGATAAAAGCAGCGTGAAATTCTTCTGTCATTTGGTGCAATTTGGCGGTCGCCGACGTATCCGACACCGATTTATCTGACCACGCCATTGCATCCTTGAAGGTATCGAAAATGCTGAACTCTGCCCGCTTTTCGATCTCGATGCTGTCGCCAGGCGTAATTTGACCTTTTACGTGCACTTTCAGGCCTTTGTACTCAATGCCTTTTTCTGGAGAAAACTCATCGGCATCCACGACTTTACCGTTACGCTCTAGTTGGTAACCAAATTTGCCGTTGTTCATATCGACAAATGTCACGCGATACGCCGCATCATCCTTCGTATCAACGTTAGTGGCTCTGTTTAATAGCAACTCAGAACCGTTTTGTAGATCGTAATTCGGCTGATAATCGCCAAATGGGTTTGGTATCTCCATAAACAGCTTGCTGCCAGGATCGTTCATTGGCATCTCAAGCATGCTGGAGACTTTCATTTTGCGCTGGTAATCGTCTCCAGCGTACTGAACACTACCGTCTTTATCGCGATAGAATGGTTGGCTTTTGGGCTTAGTGCCCGCAAACACGTAGTTACCAGATTCATCTTGCGAGTTCACTAAGTTAAGGAAGTTGTTCGCAATCTCTTCTAGCTCACGCTTCTTTGCTTGTCGGTCTTCCGCAGAAAACGCACCGTTAATCATCTCCATCGTTAAGCGCTTCGACTCGTCGGCAAAATTCTCTGCATTGGCGATATTAACTTCGTGGTTTTCTAGACGATTACGCACCAACACTATCGAGCTAAGATATTGTTGTAGCTGTTCTTGTTGCTGACTAATATTTTGAATGTAATGCGACGCAAGGGGATCGTCGCTAGGTTTCAGTAACTTTTTCCCTGAAGCAAGTTGCTCTTGGTTATGGTGAACCTTATTCTCTTGACGACGCAAATCATTTTGTACGGACTGATAGTTATGGAAACTAGAAATTCGGGTTAGCACTTATCTCTTCTCCTTACCTCAGTTGTAAAATGGTATTGAAGGTGTCATTCGCCGCTTGCATCACACGTGATGAAGCCATGTACGCTTGTTGAAACTTCATCATGTTGGCGGCTTCTTCATCGAGGTTAACGCCAGAAATAGAAGCAACGCGCTCTTGTGCCGCCTCATGCTCTAAGCGAGCGACGGAGGCTAATCGGTTTGCTGTAGAAGATTTCAATCCGACTTCGGTATTGAGGTTGTGATAAACATCAATCAAAGTACTGGATTTTCCGTCCATCATCTTATCTGTTTGGATCTTCTGCATTTTTCTCAAGTTGCCATTACCACCTTCCGAAGGCACCAAGTTCGCGGTGAACTTGTCATTCATCAGCGCACCTTCGCTCAACTCAAACACGGTTGCATCGCCGTTTTTATACAGCGGATGACTTTTCGGCACTGAGATTTCAATCATCGGGTTGTCTTTGTCTAGCGGGTATGAGTATTTGTCCGATAGCAAATTGCCTTTGTTGTCCGTGATCTTTAACCACGGCTTATCATGTTTCTCGTCGGCTGGTTGTACGGTGACCTCAAACTCTTTGACATCCCCCGCCTCACGAATTTTGAACTTGGCGTTACCTTGAGCAAAAGTGGTTGAAGCTTCATAACTTTGCGCGGCAATGGCTTTTGCATCGTTGGTTTCCATCTTGATGATGGCTGCGCCACTTCGTGTTGGGCGCAACAATACGCGCTCACCAGCGGCAAGACCTTCACCAATTTGCACTTTCATACCATCCAGAACAAACGAAGAATCCGATTGATCAATGTTCAACGACATTTGCTCACCTTTCGGTGTTGTCACGCTATATTGGTCGCCATCATAACGTAGCGAATATTCACCACCTTTGATCGCTGAAATATCATCAATGTAAACCGCAACATCAGCTTGAGAGTCAGGCGCAGCAAAAACTCGAGATTTTGCCACCAGCTCAGAGTTCACGTCGGTAAATACGTCTTTACCTATCTTACCGTTAAGATCCAGACCTTGAGATTGCAGCTGATTAATTTTGTAGGAAAATCCCGTCGCTAAACGGCCCATTTCATCCTGAAGTTGTGGAATGTGTTTGTCGCGCATTTCAAGCAAGGCACCGATTTTGCCATCCATGTCGTCAGACTTGATCGCTTTAATGCCATCTCCTTCCACCATCGCTAATCGTCTCTGGTGAACATCAGGATAGCCGTCAATCATTTTGAGCTGGCTTGCTTCCGTGCCCGAAACTAGCGTGTGTCCATTGCCAATATGAACATTAAACCCTTCGGCATTTTTGCGTGGGGTTACGGTTACTTTGGTGTACTCAGATAGCTCAGTAACCAGCTTTTCATGCTGGTCCATCAAATCATTGTGTGGACCGGGTGTGCGCATCATTAACCGATGCACATCGCGGATTTCCAACGCAAGTTGGTTCACGCGTTCAATGCCCATATCCAATTTTTTATTGGTCACATCAGATTGCAATCGCACGGTTTCATGGAAGTCATTTAATGTATCAGAGAAGATTTTCGCCTTTTCCAATACCACTTTCCGTGCCCCCAAATCGTTCGGGGTATCTGCCATGGTTTTGACCGCATCGAACCACTCGTTCAAGTTCTCTGGAATTTTCTTCGATGCAACTGAGCTCAACATGCTAGAGAGCATATCAAGATTGTCTTGGTTATCCGTTTTGTTGGCGTTGTTGGTTGACGACAAGTTCAGTTCATTCACGGCAAACTGATCCCACGAGCGGCGAACATTTTCCACATGCACACCCATGCCGTAGGTAGAACCACCAAACATGCGCGGATCATTCGTACCTTGGATAACAGACTGGCGGCTATAACCCTCTGTATTAACATTAGAAATGTTATGACCAGTGGTGTTTAATTGTCTCTGAGCAGTAAGCACACTTTGAGTACCTACATTCAGAAGATCTGACGCCATACATGCCCCCAAAAACGAAATAAAATCGGCAAAACCGATCACCTAGACACATCAAAGCAAAAGGTGTGCCAAATAAAAGAGAGGTGTGAATGTTCAGAAAAAGTAAAGGCTTGCACTGTGGCAAGCCTTCGAAAACAACATGAACTGGCGAAGAGTAACATTACATACTTTCGATTTTCTGCTTCACCTGCAGGACTTTGTCTGCGTAATTCGGATCGGTCGCGTAACCCGCGCTGTGGATGCCGCGAATGAAGGACTCTGAATTCCCTCGCTGTTGCAATGCCGTCTCGTAACGTGGGTTGTCATTTAAAAAGCGCACAAAGTCATTAAAGCTGTCTTCGTAATTTGAGTAGGCGCGAAACGCTGCCGTCTCTTTCACTGGCGTATTATCGTGGAACTCTAGCGTTTGAGTCGTCACTTTGTCACCCTGCCAACTTCGATCTGCTTTGATGTTAAATAAGTTGTTGCTGCTGCCACGCGCGTTCTTCACGACCTTTTGTCCCCACCCGGTTTCCAAAGCCGCTTGCGCAAGTAGCAGAGATGGCTCGACACCTAGGGCTTTCGCGGCTTTCTCCGCGTATGGCTTCATCGAGTTAACAAAAGATTCTGGCGAATCGAATCGAGTTGGTTCATTGCTTGGTCGAGATAGCTGACCAGATTCAATCAAGCGCTGTTCAATCTCACGCGCTTTTTTCGGGTCAACACGACGATATTCCACGGCATTATTTGCCGCATCACGCATTGCCGTTTCACTCTTGTCGTTACCTTGCCCAGCCGTTAATTGCTTAACAATCATATCGGCCAAGCCCATTGAACCAGACGAACTGAGCTCGCTCGCCATCTGCTCATCCAGCATTTGTCGGTAGAACTTCTCGTTCTGGCTGTTCATCATGTTGGACTCAAAGCCCTCATTGGCTTCTCGCATTGATTTCAACATCATGGAGGTGAAAATAGATTCGAACTGACGAGCCGCTGCACGAAGTGCTTCTTGCTCGCCATCTTTACCTTCCTTCACTGCTTTTTGACGCAGGGTATCCAGCGAACTGATGTCATGAATAAAACCAATGTCGTTAGGATTGTTCATTATACCTACCTCCTAACCATTAAATGATGATCAACTGGCCTTCAATGGCACCAGCTTGTTTCAATGCTTGCAAGATAGCCATCAAATCCGACGGCGCTGCGCCGACTTGATTCACTGCACGGACCAAATCATCCAACGTTAAGCCTGGCTCGAACTTAAACATCTTGCCCTGCTCTTCGCTAACTTCGATATCCGAGTCTGGCACGACAACGGTTTGCCCACCAGAAAAGCCGTTCGGTTGGCTAACATTCAGGTTTTCTTTGATTGCGACCGTCATTCCGCCATGGGTTACCGCAGCAGGTTTAAGGCGAACATGTTTACCAACTACGATGGTACCCGTGCGAGAGTTAACGATGATTTTGGCTGCGCCATCTGCTGGGTCGAACTCTAGGTTTTCAATTGCCGATAAGAACGCCACACGCTGGCTGACATCACGAGGGGCACGTACACGTACCGACGTCGCGTCTACTGCACTCGCCATTTGTGGGCCAAGGAAGTTGTTTACCGCATCCGCCATACGTTGAGCCGTTGTGAAGTCTGACTCAAGCAAGTTGAACGTGATGTAATCGCCACGACCAAATGGGTTTGGAATTTCTCGCTCTACTGTCGCACCACTAGAGATAAGACCAACGGTTGGATTGTTACCTACGATTTTTGAACCGTCAGCGCCTTCAGCACTGAAGCCGCTCACCACTAAGTTACCTTGAGCAACCGCGTAAACTTGACCATCGAGACCTTTGAGGAACGTTTGCAGTAGCGTACCACCACGCAAACTTTTGGCACTACCGATAGAAGAGACTGTCACGTCTACTTGCTGACCTGGTTTAGAGAATGGCGGCAACTCTGCCGTTACCATGACTGCGGCAACGTTTTTTATTTTCGGCTTTGTGCCCGGCGGCATCTGAATGCCGAAGTTTTGCAGCATGGCGGCGAAACTTTGCTCCGTAAACGGGTTCGCTTCGCCTGTGCCAGGTAAGCCTGAAACCAAACCATAACCCACGAGTTGGTTGCTTCGTACACCTGCCACTTGCGCGACGTCTTTGATACGTGCAGCTTGGGCAGCGGTAGAAAACAGAGCCACGCTCATCAGTATTAAAAGGAGTTTTTTCATGCTTACTTATCTCTTGCAGTCAAATTGCCGTCAGCACGGCGTGTTATAGCGCTACATTAAAGAATCGTGCCAAGAAACCCGGCTCTTGCATATCTTGTTGTACACCGGTGCCAGAATACTGAATTCTTGCGTTAGAAACGCGGTTTGATGCAATAGTATTGTCGAAACTAATGTCATCCGGACGAATAGTGCCGCTTAAACGTATGTACTCATCACCCGTATTAAGCGTCATCCATTTTTCTCCACGGATAACGAGGTTGCCATTTGCCAAAACTTCAATCACCTCAACAGTAATGTAACCACTGATGCTGTTACTCTGCTTAGCAGAAGAGTCACCCGCAAATGAGTTTGAGTTATTTAAGTCATAAGAGAAATTGTATTTGCCACCAATTTGCAGCTCTTCGCCACCCACTTGAAGTGGGTCCATTTGCGCTTCATTGGTTTTCGATAAATCGGCATTGGCGCTTTTCGTCGCGCTGGTTGTCTCATCCAGTGTCACAGTAATAATGTCGCCAATACCACGTGGCTTGGAATCGTCGTAAAGATCGGTAATGTGCTCGGCGCTAAACAGTGAGCCTGTTGCAGCAGCATAATGCTCTGGTTTCTTTTTCGGATGAATCGGAGCCCATGCAGGATCACCCGCAACCGGATCGCTTCTGCCACGCAGTGTATCCACGATACCGCTGCTCTCTTCTTTCGATTTATCGCCTTCTACTGCGTCGACCACCGTGGTTGCTTGCGTCACTTCATCCGTTTCAATCGGCTCTAACATGGCACAACCCGACATCGTGGCAATCAAAGCAAGTAGACAAATACGTTTCATCGTGAGCTCCTCAATTCTTGCTCTTAACCGTTATAACTGCTGGTTAACAAAGCTCATCATCTTATCGACTGACGAGATCACTTTTGAGTTCATTTCGTAAACGCGCTGGGCTTCGATCATGTTGACCAACTCTTCCGTTACATTCACGTTAGACGCTTCCAGCATGGATTGACGGATTTCACCCAAACCGTCCAAACCAGGAACACCTTCTTGTGGATCGCCACTGGCACCCGTTGGTAAGTAAAGGTTCTGGCCAATTGGCTCTAGGCCACCTGGGTTAACAAAGTCTGTAATGGTTAGCTGACCAACGACTTGGTTGTCTTGCTGACCGCGGACGCGAACCGATACTTCACCATCCGTACCGACAGTGATAGAAATCGCATCTTCTGGAATCACAATTTCAGGTTCTACAGGGTAGCCAGAACCCGACGTGACTAACGTGCCTTCACCATTTAACGTGAACTGACCGTTACGGGTGTAACCGATGTTGCCATCCGGCAACGTCACTTGGAAGAAGCCGTCGCCTTCAACCATCATGTCCAGTGCGTTGGTCGTTGTCTGCGCATTACCATGCGTGTGCACTTTTTGCGTCGCAACCACTTTAGAACCCGCACCTAGCATCAAGCCACTCGGAAGCTCAGTGTTCTGAGATGACTGGCCGCCAGGCTGGTTGATGTTCTGATAGAACAAATCTTCGAATACCGCTCGGCTCTTTTTGTAGCCCACAGTAGAGGCGTTCGCCAAGTTGTTCGAAATCGTGGCAATGTTGGTTTGTTGGGCGTCTAGACCTGTTTTACTTACCCATAGTGCTGGATGCATAGTGAACCTCTAACTCTGTTAACTCATACGAAGCAGTGAATCTGAAGATTTATCCATCTCTTCAGCAGTGCTCATCATCTTGACTTGCATTTCAAACTGACGCTGTAAGTCAATCAATGCGGTCATTTCACCTACGGCATTCACGTTACTGCCTTCAATCGCTCCTGTCTGGAGGCTAACAGTAGCGTCTGCTTCGTAAGGTTGGTTTGGAGTTTTATGGCGAAATAAGCCATTGGTGTCTTTAAACAAGCTTTGATCATTAGGCTTAACAAGCTTGATGCGATCAACTGCTTGGAATTCTTCTGCCGGGGCACCTTGAGGAAGCACAGAGATGGTGCCATCCCGACCGATTTCAATTTTGGAGAGAGGAATAGGCAAAGTAATCGGCGCATCGTTTTCACCCAGCACCAAATGGCCACTTGCGTTGGTAAGCATGCCATTTTGATCGACTTTTAGGTTGCCGTTACGGGTCAACCCTTCTTTCCCTGTGTGATCGAGTACCGAAATCCAGCCGCTGCCTTCAATCGTCACATCCAGATCACGCCCTGTTGTAATCACGCTACCTTGAGCAAAGTTATGCCCTGAACGCTCTGTCATGCTGAACACACGTGAAGGATGGCCTTCACCATAAGCCTGCATTGAGCGAGCCTGTGCTAAATCCGCACGAAACCCTGTCGTGCTTACGTTAGCCAAGTTATTAGCACGCAATTGTAGTGCCTGCATATTTTGCTTGGCCCCACTCATTGCGAGAAACAGTGCGCGATCCATAAATTACTCCAAAAACTTCTCTGTACACGGAGTAAAAGCAATAGTTATGCCAACATAAAATGAGCTTATTTATCAAATATTTAAATAAGAAACAAAAGATTAAGAGGGGTTTCAGTGGCAGAAAACTGCAACAAGGGGCAAGGTTTTGATCCACATGGCGGCAACGGCGGCAAATCAGAGATCAAAGCATGCTTAACCTGAACTGAGGTATTTTCAGGCTAAGCAACAGATGAATGTCATGATGTTATCAAGCCAAGCGGCGAAAGCTCGCCTAACTTGATGATGCAGATTATCGGATCTGCAGGATATTTTGTTGTAGCTGGTTGTGCACTTCTAGCGAACGTGAGTTTGCTTGGAAGTTACGCTGAGCAGAAATCAGGTCCACCAGCTCCTGCGTCATATCAATGTTTGACTGTTCCAGCATACCGTTGTTGATGGTGCCGAAAGAGCCTTTGTTAGATTCACCCCAAATCTTGTCACCAGAGAACTGAGTTGAATCCCATTGCGTACCGCCCTTCTTATCCAGACCTTGCTCGTTTGGAACACGTACTAGCGCGACACGACCCAATGTGACGTTTTCACCGTTTGAGTAAGTCCCCATTACGCTGCCGTTTTCATCGAAGTCAACCTTGGTTAGGAAGCCCGTTGTTGCACCGTCTTCATCGAACTTGGTCAGTTCGAACGGAGCAGCAAACTGTGTTGCCGAGCCTAAACCGAAGTTAAGCGTCTGCGCAGGATCGGCACCATTCATATCGACTGGTGTCGTGTTCGTCGCTGGATCGCCTAATGCCACAGACGTAATTGGCTGACCATTGTTCAAGCTCGCCAACGTACCATCGTTGTTGAACTTCATGGTATGACCCACATGGCCTGTTGGCGTTTGTGCATCACCTGCCGCAACATTTAAAGGCTTTTCACCTTCTTTATCTGTCACGGTGTAGTAAGTGTTCCACGTGTTTGGCTGAGTCTGATCTTTCAAGTAGTACGTCGTTAGCTTGTAAGACTGACCCATCGAGTCATAAATAGTCGAAGAGGTTGAACGGTTGTATGTATCTGGGTCTGAAAAATCAAACTGAGTCGGATCTTTCAAATCGCCGTTAGCTGGCAAGTTCACGCCCACTTCAATGTTTGCTGTTTGCTTTGGCTTACCAAATTCAGCAGGAATATTGATAGGTTGTGGCTCGTATGAAGAAACCTCACCAGAGCTTGGATCCACTTGGTAACCTAATAAGAACTCATCGTTCGCGGTCACCATGTAGTTTTCTTTATTTAAATGGAATGCACCATTACGTGTCAGTTCATTCTGTTGTGGAGTCAGACGCTCCTTCGCCACGGCGAAGAAACCTGTACCCGAAACACGCAAATCCATTGGGTTGTTGGTGTAAATGCTTGAGCCTTCATGGAACTGCTGCGCCACTTGGCTTGCTTGCGCACCCCCACCCGGTGTGGTTTTTGCGTTAGTAAATAAAGAGTTAGAGTAGACATCAGCAAACTCAGCACGGGACTCTTTAAAGCCGTATGTGTTGGCGTTCGCAATGTTGTTACTGGTGGTGTTCAAATCCAGTTGGGCGGCGGACAAACCGCTTAAAGATACATATGACATTCCAAAATCTCCTAATCTAGCGAGCTATGACTACGCTTTGCCGACTTCCAAAACTTCTGCAAGTCGAACTGGCGATTCAAAACCAGCCAGATTGAGTAATACGTTTCCGTCACCTTTGCCGAGCAATACGCTGTTTACGTTGGCGTATGTCGATACTGGGAACTCTTGCGACTCCCCTTCAACTAAGCCAGACGCTTTCACTTTGTATTTGCCAGCAGGCAGTGGATTTCCGCTTTCATCTTTACCGTCCCAAAGCACACGCGTGTCGCCGGCTGGTTTCGCTCCTACCTCAAAAGTACGAACCAGTTGGCCAGCTTCATCCTCTACACGAACAAACAGATTATCGATAGATTGTGAAAGCTTAACCATTGCCGCCATTGGCGCGTCGTCCTGCTTCACACCTGCCGCTCCTGGGACCAATACGTCACGTCCTACCAAAGAGGAAGCTTGTAACGCTTGGTTTGATGTCATTGACGAGTTCAAACTCTCAAACTGAGTGTTCATCTTGCCAATGCCATCAACGGTCGCAAATGAAGCCATTTGCGCAATCATCTGGTCATTACTTACCGGCTTAAAAGGGTCCTGTTGAGACAATTGCTTCGTGAGCAATGATAAGAAGTCTTCCTGTTTTAGGTCCTGCTTACCCGTGCTCTCTTCCGTCTTCTTGTTACTCTCTTGTAGACTTTTAAGCTGGTCGATATAGGACAAGCCGCTTTGACCAACGTTGTTAATTCCGGCCATACGCTACCTCCTTATCCTTATTGACCCATCTGCAGCGTACGCAGCAGCATTTGTTTACTAGAATCCGCTACTTGCACATTGGTTTGGTATGCGCGAGAAGCTGAAATCATGTTCGCCATTTCTTCCATTACATTGACGTTAGGCTTGTAGATGTAGCCTTCGTCGTTTGCAAGGGGATGGTCTGGGTTGTACTCCGCATTCAGCGGTTTATCGCTTTCTACAATACCCATCACTTTCACTGGCACCGTATCACCGCCACGCATGGCGTTACTTAACTCTGCACCAAATACAGCATGACGCGCTTTGTAAGTGTCTTTCGCAGAGCTGCTGACACTGTCGGCGTTCGCCAAGTTGCTTGAGGTAGTGTTCAGACGAACGGATTCAGCGCTCATTGCGGAACCTGTCACATTGAAAACGTTAAATAAGCTCATCTAAATTATTCCCCTTTGATTGCTTTGGTTAAGTTCTTGAATTTGCTGCCTAGAAAGTCGAGTGATGCTTGGTGTCTGATTTGGTTTTGCATAAATAAGTTACGCTCTAAATCCAAATCTACCGTGTTGCCATCGCCCGTATCTGGTTGCGTAGGAAGACGATATAGTTTGTCCCCGACCAACGTCGTAGTGGCAGGAATATGCCGACCATCTGTGCGACTAAGACCAATGCTTGCCCCAGATGTTGCCGCTTGCAATTCCTTCGCAAAGTCTAAACCTCTTGCTTTGTAACCAGGCGTGTTGGCTTGTGCAATGTTGGTGGAAATCACCTCAGCATTGCGCTCACGTACGCCCACCGTGTGCTGGTGGATGCCTAGTGCATTGTCAAAAGATATAGCCATGTTTGCCTCTACAATTAAGAACTGACCGTGATTGATAACCAAAAAGCAATTAGCATGCCAAAAACATAAAGCGCTCTATCTACTTAATAGCTATCACCCATTGGAATAGCAATAAGTGAGCCAAAGTGACTGGAATGTCATGTCGTTTCACTTTGTTCACTTAATAAAGATACACCGTGATGAGGGAACAAAGCAAAATCGCGCTTCAATTTAGCAAGTGAAAACGTGGAAACACTCGAAGTCAGGAAACCAGCAAACAAAAAAAGCCTGACACTAGGTCAGGCTTTTTATCAATGAAGAGATACCGCTATTTAAGCTTGTAAATGATACCCGGATTACAGCGCACCATTTCAAATTTATCAGTCAGACCAGTTAGCGACTCAGATGCCCCTAACAGCAGATAACCACCAGGGTTTAAGCTGCTCGCCATTTGGTTAAGCACTTTTGATTTCATTTCCGGTGAGAAGTAAATCAGCACGTTGCGACAAAAAATAATGTCGAACTTACCCATCAGTGCATAACTGTCCATCAAGTTTTGTGGACGAAAGTTCACCAAACGTTTGACGTTGTCTTTGACTTTCATACGACCACCGTCCGCATCCTCAAAGAAGGTGCGGCGACGTTCAGGTGAAAGTCCGCGCCCTAGAGCCAAATTGTCATACACACCTGCACGACACATCTCGAGCATACTTGCTGAAATGTCTGTTGCTGTAATAGACACGTTTGGTAACAAACCCGGCTTGCGCTGTTGCGTTTCCAGAATCGTCATTGCAATAGAATACGGCTCTTGGCCCGATGAACTGGCTGCAGACCAGATCTTGATTGGGCGCTTGCTTGCCGCTACTTCTGGCAATAATTTGTCAGCTAAAACTGTGAACGGATAAGTATCTCGAAACCACAAGGTTTCGTTAGTCGTCATCGCGTCCACAGCGGCCACTCGTAATTCACGATTGCGCCCTGTAACAACATCACGTAGCAAATCTGATAACGATGCGAGCTTAAACTTCGTCACTAAAGGACTCAGTCGGCTACGCACAAGGTATTGCTTGCTATCACCTAACACGATGCCACATTGCGATTCTAGAAAACGGCTAAAGTCACGATACTCTTGATCACTGATTGTAATAGCAGTCATTAATGTCTCTTTTATTGTGTTAATGCAGATTTAACCGCGTTACCCAATTCATCTGGGTTAAATTTCGCAATGAAGGTATTGGCACCTACACGCTCAACCATAGCCTGGTTGAATACACCACTTAATGAAGAATGGAGGATAACATAAAGGTCTTTCAAATCGGCATGTCTGCGAATTTCAGCCGTTAAGGTATAGCCGTCCATTTCTGGCATTTCAATATCGGAAATAACCAACGAAATTTGATCGTAGATATTGCCTTCTTGAGCCATTTCAATCAACTTATTGTACGCTTCTTTGCCATCTTTGACAGATACGACCTCGAAACCGATGGATGTAATCGCACGCTCTACCTGTTTACGCGCGACAGTCGAGTCATCAGCAATCAATATACGACGTACAATAGGCTTTTCTTGTTCTGCTTGCGCGATTTCTTCACCGATAGCGGAATCCATCGTTTCATCAACCGGCGCAATCTCTGCCAGGATTTTTTCAACGTCAAGGATTTCAACCAGCTCGTTGTCGATGTTCGTCACTGCGGTCAAGTAGTGCGCTTTACCCGCACCGTCTGGCGGTGGCAAAATCGCTTCCCAATGCATATTGATAATACGCTCAACCGATGATACCAAAAATGCTTGGATCGTACGGTTAAATTCTGCGATAACAACAAAACATTTATCCAGATCAGTGGTTGGGCGGCCACCAATTGCCAGGCTCAAATCAATAACGGACACGGTATGGCCGCGGATATGAGCGATACCTTTTACCAGCGGGTGTAGATTTGGCATTGAAGTCAGCTTAGGGCACTGCAGTACTTCTTTCACTTTGAATACGTTAATGCCGTAGCGCTGTCGGCCCATCAGTCGAAAGGTCAATAATTCCAATCGGTTCTGACCGACGAGTTGCGTACGCTGATTCACCGAGTCAAGAATCCCCGTCATATGCTCATCTCCATCTCAAACTTTTTGTTTTTAAATGATACTCTACCACTGGCAAGCACGATACCAGGGAGACAGTATGGCGTATTTCACTTTCACTTCGACACCATTGACTATGACAATATGTAGAGCGCTAATTACAAAGTACGCTAAGTCTATCGGCATTTTGCTCAGTATGTTTAGCTTTTTTGTTCATTCAGCTTCAGATAATCAGATCGAGCAAATAAAAACGGCAGCAGAACAACATATTCTTGCTACAGTTGATCAGCCTGATGGTGGCGAGCTATCTGTTAATGCGGCAGATATCGACTCGAGAATAAAAGCAACGGATTGCCCAGTGCCCCTAGATACGTCAGCTTCTTCCACCAGCAGTACTCGAAGCAACATCAATGTTCTAGTGGAATGCCCACCGGATGACTGGAAAGTCTATGTCCCTGTGAGGATCTCAGTATCGGTGCCAATGATCGTCGCAACACGAACACTAGGGAGAGGAGAAATCGTCAGCGCGTCGGATGTCACCACTTCCATGATCGAGCTACAGCGCTTTCGCAAAGATGGCTTTTCTAACTACGATCAAGTGGTTGGCGCAAAGCTAAAACGCAACGTTCGCCTAGGTGATGTTGTTGAGCGTAATGATGTCTGTGTCGTTTGCCGGAATGAAAAGGTCACAATCAAAGCGGTGAATTCTGGCATGACAATCACCACGCAAGGCACTGCATTGCAAGATGGTGCGGCTGGCGATCAAGTAAGAGTGAAAAATGATAAGTCACAGCGTATAATAGAAGGCATAGTGACTGGCATTGCGGAAATCACTGTTAATTTTTAACACCCACTGGTAGCGTGTTTAAACTGATCAATAAAAATGCAAAAAATGACTAAAGTTATTTTTGCACTGGTCGATAGTCTGGATACCAGTATTACGATACAAGGCAAAGGTTAAACATGGCAGGTATAGATAATATACGTTCAGGGCAAATGATGACGACGACAAGTCGTGCACCTGCGCGTAACGATTCCAATGCTACCAGCACGACTGAATCGAAAAAAGCCCCCGCACAACAAGACGCTGTATCACTCAGCCAGCAAAGCAAAGCCGTTAGCAAACTCCAAAAAGATATGGCAGCTTCTCCGGCCTATGACAGCGCCAAAGTGGCGGCAATCAAAGAAGCAATCACAAACGGTTCATACAAAGTCGATCCTGAAAAATTGGCCGACAACATGATTAAGTTTGAAAACGAATTGCAAGGCAAAAGCTAACTGACTTAGGCCGAAGGTAAGTATTTTATGGCAGCATTAGTCGATCTCGTCAATTTCCAACTAGAAAATGCTAAGGCACTTTCTGCTGTTTTGCGTCAAGAAACACAAGCGATAACTGCGCGTGTCTCTACCGAGATTGAGAATATTGCCAAACAGAAGATGACACTCATTGATCAGCTTAGAACGACTGATCAGCGAATCGCCTCTCACCCGCACGTCAATCAACTTACTGAAGATGAGCACCTAAGTCAGGTTGTTGCTCAAATCCAATCGATCGTCCTCGACTGTCAACAAGTCAACAAAGTAAATGGTGAATCGCTTAGTCGCGCACAGCTGAGTTTCAATAAACTCAATAACATGCTTCAGCGAACTCATGGCAAAGTGGGCATGACCTACAATGCCGGTGGCAAAACCCACACTATTTCGACACTTGGCACCAATATAAAAGCCTAAACGTCACTCCTGGCCCACACCATCTCTAGAATGTAGATATAAAAAAGCGACTCATTGTTGCCAATCAGCCGCGGGAAAGATTATCTGGTCTTCTGAAGTAATGCGCTTAGGGCATTAGAACAAGGTTTGTTGACGCTTCTCAGGCACCTGTTGAACTTCTCCGTAATCACGTAGCTTATCCATTTTACGAATATCAAGACGCAACTCTGTAACGTAACTGTCCTCAACAAGATAACTACGCACAACTTCCGCACCACGAATCACACCATCAACCGCGCCTGTAGTGCTCTCAATACCTAAACGCTGGTCTTGCAGTTCTGCACGTCCACTAACACGCATACCATACACTTGTTCTGCCAGTTCACGGTACGCATCAATTTTTGATGCACGCATCGCTCGTACACGCTTTTCTTCTACTGTGCGGCCTGTTTGCTCACTGACACTGGCGTAACCCACTGCCACTAAGATTTCATCTTGACGCATCTGTTGTAATGGCTGACACCCCACCAATACCAGTGTGGTAATAATAAATAATAACTTCTTCATGCTTCTATCCTATGGACGCAGAATCACAGTGTACGGCTGACGAATGGTTGGGTCTGAGCGAATCAACACGCCATCTTGCGTACGGATACTGTTTAACGTATCTAAGTCACGACCAATACGGTCAGCCGGAAGGAAACCCTGCGCAGTCGCTACAACTACACGGCTCTGCATACCGACCACACGTGCGTTGACCAGCACCCCGCCCTCTTGGCGCAGCATCGTGCCAGTCAGTACATACTGAATTTGTTGCTCTTGCGCCAGATCTTGCCAATCACGGCTTAAAGCAAAATCGCCCTGCTGCGTCACTTGGATAGAGCCCGTAGTTTTGAAATCAACCACTTTAAACCCTCGGCGCTGGAACTGATGGATAAAACCTTCCGAGACCGAGTTACCTAACCAGTTTGTTGCATCCATATTTTGTAGATCAACAAACGAGGTAATCGCAATCGGTGTCCGCGCAGATACCGCCACATTAGAAACCATCAGGTCTTCGGTCATGCTTTCAATGAAAAAGTCCATCGTATGACGTGGACTATCCATAAGCATGAACTGGCTTCCCGAGTACGGTTCTTTACCATTGTAAATCGGTGAGTACGCGCACGATGTCAGAAGCGTCATCATCGATGCGGCGACAAGCCACTTTTTCATGGTTTGATTCTCCAGATAATCTGAGGTGATACCGTTCTTGATTAATTCCTTTCTAAGAAAGTGAATATTGGAACAGTCTTTGCTTTTCTTTGTTTGCCTAACGAAGAAAAATCCACCAAACTTCACTGAAATTGTTAAAGCAATATTTATACCCGAACGGTTGTAATCAATGAAAAAAATATTAAACAGTCTGTTTTCAATCACTTTAGTGATGCTTGTGCCTTTTAAAGTAATGGCATCTTGGTATGAAGTAACAGGCGTTGCCACTATCGTTTCTTCAGATGAGACGGCAAGGCTCCATGCGTTGGAAGACGCGCTGTTCAAAGCCGTCAATTTTTCGGGCGCAGATATTGGCAGTATTAGCAATTTGATGCCGCTATTAGAGGAAAGCCGTAACGAGTACCAGTTTACCAACCATGAAGTCCGTTACATTTTGGTCGAGTCTGAACGTAAACGTCGAGGTAAAGTCGAGGTAAAAATTCGCGTCGATATTTATCCATCGGCAACGGGTTGCCACACCGATCAATACAAAAAGACGATCCTTGTCGGCAATATTGAGGTTGCCTCACCACAACAAGCGGTGATGGGACAGATTTACCAAGTGGGTGACGATTTTAGCCGCGTGGTGAATCGCCAGTTGGATCAAACCTCTCGCAGCTTTGTATCTGTGGGTACAACGGACTATTCAATTAGCAGTAACTATCCCGCTCGTACTCAAATGATCGCGCAAGACAACGGCGCACAATACATCATTGGGGGAGTCATTACTGATCTCACTGCGACGGTCGAATCTCAACTACTGCAAGATGACATCATCAATCGTCAGTTTGCGTTAGAGATGAAAGTATTTGATGGTAAAACTGGCCATGAAGTCTTCAACAAAGCCTACCGTGAAGTGGCGCGTTGGCCATTTGCCAAAACGAGCCAAGTGGATACTCGCAGTGCGCGCTTTTGGGCGTCGACCTATGGCGAGATGATGCTACGCGTTAGTCGCAATATAATGCTGGATCTAGAGTCAGAGCTGTCTTGCAAAATTACGCTGCCAGAGGTCATCGCAGTCTTCGGCAATACCGTAACGATAGATCTCGGCCGTATGCATGGCGTAAAAGAGGGAGACAAATTGCAACTTTGGCACACCGCATCATTTATCGACCAAAACGGATTACCAAGAAATAAAGTATCGCAAAGTGAAATTACATTGACGGTATCACGTATATACGAACACGAAGCCGAGCTGACGATTGATCAGCCAAATTTAGCGTCTAGTGTTCAAATTGGCGACGTAATGAACAAGATCCTATAAAAGCAAACATTAAGTCTTGAGATATGCTCACTTTTGAATATCATAGGCAGCGCATCTTATTTGATTATACCAATGACCGTAGTAAGTCGTTCAAAGTGATGCTGATAAAGACCTAAACAAAGTTGCTAGGTTTGCATTCAGTAAAACGGTTCAATGAACTGCAACTATTGGTATTACGCCCCCATGGCACAGCTGGATAGCGCAGTCCCCTCCTAAGGGACAGGTCGTAGGTTCGAATCCTACTGGGGGCGCCATATCATAGCCTTAGCTCCCACTTGAGCTAAGGCTTTTTTGTATCCACTATTTCGAGCTTCACAGAGCGTTTCCAAGTAACGTGTGAAACAATTTCCTCAGTAATCAATATGATCGCCTCGCTCCTTTACTCGACGAGATAAAACCTTTTACTGTTCCGACCTCTTCCCCTTGAAATCATTTCAACAAGCCCTATTTACAGTTTTGTATTTTATTACTTTAATTATCTATGAGTTTTGCTTACCCTTTTAGCTATTAATAAAATTATTAGTTAGCACTATGTCTAAGAGCAATTTAATAACTAACACTGGACACCGCTTTATTTCTAAAGGCAAGACTGCCTTTAAGATTCATATCCATACCCCCGAGGACACGGTATTGCACCGCTCGGTTGGGTTTGTTCGTATTGGAGAAAAGAAAGGCTTACAAAAAGCCATTAAGCTGAGAAACGAATTAGGCCGGCAAATGTGGGGCAAATTTTGGCGACGTCTTTTGAAGGATCCTTATCTCATGACCAGACTCCCACACAGCGTTGAGCCAAAAATTGTTCACAAACCTAACCCCACTCTTGAAAACCCAGATAACCGAGATACGTGTTACATCGCTAAGTGGCGAGAGTTCAATGACGACGGTGACTACAAATACAAAACGGTGGTTCGCTCTATTAGTAAATACGGCAAGCTTGCCGCCTACATGCAAACCAAAAAAGCGTTGCTAGAAGCACATAAAGACAACTTGGAAATCCTAACGTTCATGGGGCGCTTAAACAGCATTGACCTCAAGTGATGTTTACCGTTTTTAACTTTTCAGTCCGTTTCAAATAGAAATGAAAAAGCCCCAAAGAGCGAACTCTTTGGGGCTTTCAGCTTTAGTCTTCTATACTACGGTCGGATAGAAGCTTATTGCTGAACTTGGTATTCAAATTCTGGAACAACGATTTCTACGCGACGGTTTTGCTGACGACCTTCACGAGTGTCGTTTGAAGCGATTGGGTTGTTTTCACCTTCGCCACGAGCTTGAATACGTGATGAATCAATGCCTTTTTCAACGAGTGCGTTAGCTACAGATTCAGCGCGTTTCTCAGAAACTTTTAGGTTGTAAGCTGCTGGGCCAGAAGTATCTGTGTAACCTACAACTTCAACGTTCGCTTGTGGGTGCTCGTTTAGGAAAGCAACTAGGTTATCAAGTTTTGCAGCGCTCTCTGGTTTTAGAGTTGTGCTGTTTAGATCAAAGCTACCAGTGCCGATTGTTTGAGTTTCGAATGTTTTCGTTACAACTACTGGCTCTTCTACCACTTCTTCTACAACCACTTCTTCAACAACAACTGGCTCTTCTACGATTACTGGCTCATCGTTGCCACCGAATTTGAAAGAAACACCCAGTGTTGCTGTGTTACCTGTCGCACGAGTTACATCGTTGCTGATATCAGTCAGAGTTTGGTATTCCGCACGAGCAGTTACGTTTTGGCTTAGGTTGAACTCAAGGCCAGCTGCGCCTAGGTAAGAGTAATCATCTTTGCCATCAAACATTACGTAAGCGCCACCCACTTTACCGTAAAGTGCGATGTCTTCAGTGATTGGTAGGCTGAATTTAGGTGCAAGAGTGATTGCTTCTACATGACCACCGAAAGAAGTTTGGTTAAAATCACCGATGTTGTCGAAACCTGCTTCTACTGCGAAGTATTTATTCATTTCGTAACCAACAAAAGCGCCAAGAGTAGAGTCGTCTTTGTCACAAGCCTGGCCCGCTACACACGCGTCTTCCATCCATGACTTACCCATCTTACCACCAACGTATACTTCTGCTTGTGCTGCTGAAGCCATAAGTAGAGACGCTGAAATTACCGCTGCTAATTTTTTCATTATTGATTCCTCTAAAGAAGTTCTTTTGTTAGATGCCGAAATGCGCCGTCTGACTGACGTTGTATTTCAATTCTTTTTATTCATTCCTTGAGTGAGATACTTAGTCAGCTTCTTTTTATGCACATGCATTTTTTTTATGGAAGCTACTTACGTACATTTCCTGTTCAGTGATACATATCGCCATCTCGGTATCACTGACGGGGTGAACTATAACGCTAAGAAATCACGAGAAAAATCCCAATTCTGTCAATTTATTGTCATCAAAAATCTCAACAACATGTGATCTTAAGCAAAAAAATCCCCACACAATCACAACGCAAACGTTTGCCTTATTTTCTGGAACACTACAACTTAAGCAAAGTTTTTTCTTAAAAATGAGACAACAAAAAGGGAACTTTAAGGAAGGTGGATAAAAATCAATCAGATATTTGATATATAATCGCTCGTTTTTTATTCATGCCAACGATGTTTGGATTAAAAAATCTTATCCATACCTAGGTGAATTACGGTCCTAAATACCACATCCTTCACCGGCATATGAGAAGATTTCTCATTATCTAGGATTCAGATACAAAAAAGCCGCGGGTGTTTACCGCGGCTTTGTGACTATTTATTCAAAAGAACCTTTAGTTCAAAGCAATTATGCGTTTGCTTCACGCTCAGCAATGAACTCAAGCGCCATCTTAATACGAGCAACACAACGCTCTTTACCAACCAGTTCCATTACTGCATCTACAGAAGGAGACTGACCGCCGCCTGTTACAGCAACACGTAATGGCATACCGATTTTGCCCATGCCGATTTCTAGCTCTTCACAGACCGCTGCGATAACACCATCTTTGATGTTTGCTGTTGTCCACTCGGTCAGTGCTTCAGCTTTCGCTAGAGCGAGTTCTAGAGGCTCTTTAGCCACACCGCGTAAGTGTTTCTTCGCTGCGCCCGCTTCAAACTCAGAGAAATCTTCGTAGAAGTAACGGATTTGCTCAGCTAGCTCAACCAGCGTGTTGCAACGCTCACCCACTAGCTTGATCACGTCAGTGATAGCAGGACCATTCGTTACGTCTAGTTTTTGTTGATCTAGGTGCCATTGTAGGTGCTCTGCAACGTACGCAGGATCTGAGTTCTTGATGTAATGGTTGTTCAACCATTGCAGTTTGTCCGTGTTGAAGGCAGACGCTGACTTAGATACTGCATTTAGGCTGAATAGGTTGATCATCTCTTCTTGAGAGAAGATTTCTTGGTCGCCATGAGACCAACCTAGGCGCACTAGGTAGTTGTTTAGTGCTGCAGGCAGGTAACCCATATCGCGATATTGCATGACTGATACTGCACCATGACGCTTAGACAGTTTCGCACCGTCATCACCTAAGATCATTGCACAGTGCGCAAACGTTGGTACTGGCGCACCTAGTGCTTCGTAGATGTTGATTTGACGAGGCGTATTGTTGATGTGGTCTTCACCACGAACAACGTGAGTGATACCCATGTCCCAGTCATCCACTACTACACAGAAGTTGTAAGTAGGTGAACCGTCAGTACGACGAATGATTAGGTCATCCATTTGATCGTTGCGGATTTCGATACGGCCACGAATTTGGTCATCAAATACTACGCTGCCCTCTTTTGGGTTACGGAAACGGATAACACATGGGTCGCCGTCTTTTGCCGCTTCGTTTGCCGCTTTGATTTTTGGATGGTTCGCATCGTAACGAGGCATTTCTTTGTTTGCTTCTTGCTCTGCACGGATTTCATCTAGCAGCTCTTTAGACGCGTAACATTTGTAAGCTTTGCCTTCTGCCAACAGCTTATCAACCATTTCGTTGTAACGGTCAAAACGTTGAGTTTGGTAGTAAGGACCTTCATCCCACTCCAAGCCTAGCCATTCCATGCCTTCAAGAATTGCATCAACCGCTTCCTGAGAGTTACGCTCAAGGTCTGTATCTTCGATACGTAGAACGAATTCACCACCTTGGTTTTTAGCGTATAGCCAAGAGTAAAGTGCAGTACGCGCACCACCAACGTGTAAATAGCCAGTTGGGCTAGGAGCAAAACGAGTTTTAACCGTCATTTGAGTTCCTTAGGGGTAATGAGCAACGAGAGATCTCTCGTTGTAATGTCAAGGATAAAAGTGGCGACATTTTACCACCGTAAGTCAATTCTACAATCGGTTTGACACCAGAAATACAAACAGGGCAGCACCAATAAAGGTACTGCCCTCCTATTTACTGTTAAAGTGCAGAACGAAATTACTTCAGGTTACGCATCGCCCATTGCATAAATTCTTGCTGCTCTTCACGGCTTAACTCATTAAACGATGCTTTGATTGTTTTGGTTTCCGCCGGAGAAGACGCAATGCTTGCCTTGGTCGATTCTTTGTTCATTGCATTGTTATAGTCAGCCACTTCTCGCTCGTAATCACGAAAACCTTGCAAGCCACCTTTACGAAGTTGAACCATAGAGAATGCCACTTCTTTTCCGTGTTTGTCTTTCAATACCACTTTTGGATCGAGTTCAAAAGCTTTCGCTTCTTCGATGGTACGGAACGCTTTGTAAGTCAGCGATAGTTCGGCGTCTTTTTCTGCTTCAAACTCTAATACCAGTGGCTGCGAATCGAACTTACGGCGCTTGCCATCTTCAAAGACAATTTGTCCAACCGTCACCGCCAACTGATTTTCCCCGTCCTTCAGCTCGATGCTGTTATTTTTGGAAATCCACTCAGGGTACACGAACTCACCGTTGAGAACGCGAGGAACCAGTTCAGCTTGCAGAGTCAGTTGAGCAGCAAAAGCAGGCGCAGAAAGCATTGCGCAAAGTCCGAGAAGTGTCGTTGTTTTTTTCATCGTGGTTTCTCACTTTATACTAATTTAGATAAGCCTCTGAAACTTACAGGCCCGTCATTCCAAAGGCTTATTTGAATCAGTATCAAGACAAAAAGGGCGTTTCCGCCCTTTTAGCTGCTTCTTTATTAGAAGTAGTATTCAACACCCACAGAGAACTCATCGTAGTCCGCAGATTTCCAACGCGCTTCTGTTGGTTTATCCAGTTGATATGCACCGTCGCCAAAGTCTAGAGTACGAGCACGTACGTAAAGCACTGCCGATGGGTCTACGAAGTACATAACTTGTGCAGATAGTACATCGTCTGCTGTATCGTTAATTGTCTTACCATCACGCTCTAGATCAAAGTTCGCTGCGTAAGCCAGTTTGTATTGCCAATCACCTGTGGTGTACATGATAGCGGCAGACATTGCGTCTTGCTTCTCACTCACGCCGTTGCTTGCGTCAGCTTCCATGTATTTGTATTGCGCGAAGAAAGAAATACCGTTATCAAACCAACCTTGAGCACCCACCAAGTATGTGTTGTTTTCCCACGTTTGGCCTTCCATCTTAATGTTACGGTTACCCTCGTATGCGGCATCTAACTGAATTGGACCAATTTTGTAGTGCGCTGCGATACCACCCCAGTAGTCATCACCTTCACCCAGACCCGCTTTGTCACCTGCACCAGCCGCAATATCTAGAGAGAATTTATCCGCATACATTGGCGAGTCCCAACGAATGGTGTTTGATTGACGGTCTTGATACTTAGCACCACCAATTGCACCACCCCAGTCGTAAACGTCACCGAGACCTGGGTTAGATGCAGGCCAGTCAACCAATTCGTACATCGGTGTTAATACACGACCTAAACGAACTTGACCCCAAGATGCACTTTCAAAACCGACGAATGTGTCACGTTCACCAAGACCTGCACCCTCGCCGCCAAAGCTAGGGTCAACGTAACCACCTTCGATTTGCCAAATAAAAGTAGGACCGAAGTTAGCAAATTGTTTTTTACCACGGAAACCGATGCGAGATTCGTTGTTTAGCTGCATGCCACCTAGATCATCGTCCGTTGCTTTGTTGCCAGAATCGTAATCGCGGTACGCGGCCTGCATCGCGATGATCCCGTAAACTTCATAAGAGAATGAATCTTTGGTTAGGAACTCTTTTGCTGCGTCACTGTTTGCACCATCAGCAAATGCAGCACCACTGAACATCATGCCTGTGATTGCCGTAGCAAGTAGGCTTTTCTTTAGGTAAGACATTTTTAACCCCTATATTTTTTAGTTTTTTCCATTTTCAAATTCGCTAACTAGGACATGGCAGGAACTTGAAACAATGTTTGGACGGGGCAAATATGACAAACTTTTTTCGCACTAAAAAACTTTCCCTACAGCAATCTGAGCGACTTCAAAATGAGAAGATCAAAAACAATATAAATACTTAACAATCAAATAATTAAGTTCAAACATAAAAAGTTAAAAACGTTAAAAGCACTTCTTGACACTGAACTGACATTGAGAGCATCTTAAAAGCGTGAGCGACTTCATTCATCTTTTAGGTGTTTTAACGGAACTTTATATTCAGAGAGAAAAAACCTTGAGATCACTCGCAAGTAAAATGGCAGTGAACTTTTGTGATTCAAGCGATTTTGACGAAATTGTTGAGAGCAAAAAATGGGTATTGACCTTACCCTTGCAGGAAGGTTTAAGCTCAATGTATCACTATTATTGAGGTGCAGATTATGTATCAGTTTGTTATACCTTTATCAGGGCTCAACTGCATGGGCTGTGCGAGAAAAGTTGAGAAGGCTTTACATGCGAATCACGATGTAGAGATCCTCACTTTGTCCCCAACGCAAGTCGAGGTCAAAACCGAGTCCTCGCTTAAAGAGCTTGTTTCATCAATTGAATCTCTTGGTTACCAAGCAGGAAATCAGTACGAATTAAACCTTTCAGGCTTAAGCTGTGGCGGCTGCGTGAAAAAACTCTCGTCTTTATTAGACTCTCATCAAGACGTTATTGCTTTCGAAGCTTCAACAACGCACTTAGAGATTCGTACCCTACTCTCCGAGCAACAAGTCATTGAGCTAGTTGCCAGCTTGGGCTATACGGCCAACAATAGCGCTGTTACTGATAACTCAGTTGCTGAAGAGCAAAAGGCAATCACTCCCGATCAATACCAAAGCGAAAAAGTCGACCAAGCAACGCCTGACGAGCAACCAGCAGGCACGGCTCAACTACAGATGTTGATTCAAGGTATGACCTGTGCAAGCTGTGTCGCATCAGTAGAAAAAGCCCTTACTAATGTACAAGGGGTTGAAAAAGCTCAGGTAAACCTCGCAGAACAAAGCGCACTGGTGTTTGTGACTGAAGACTCAGATTCGTTACATCAATCTATTTTGCAATCTGTCAAACAAGCGGGTTACCAAGGCGAGGTTTTACAAGACGCCGCGACGCAGCAAGAAAAGCAAGCGCAGCAACAACGTCAACAGCAAAAACGCTTTAAGTTGGATGCAATTGCCGGCCTTGTTGTGGGTGCCCCTTTGATGATTTGGGGGGTTGCTGGTGGCAACATGATGATTCGCAACACCAACGACCAATTAGCTTGGGGCGCGATCGGTATCGTATGTTTACTCCTTCTTGCCACAGCAGGGAAACACTTCTTCAGTAACGCTTGGTTAGCGGCTACTCACAAGCGAGCCACCATGGACACGTTAGTCGCTCTCGGTACTGGCGCAGCGTGGTTCTATTCGATGCTTGTGGTGATTTTCCCAGACTGGTTCCCTCTTGCTTCACGCCACGTGTACTTTGAAGCGAGTGCAATGATCATCGGCTTAATTTCTCTTGGTCACTATATAGAAGCAAAAGCCAAAGCAAACACAACACGTTCCTTACAAGCGTTGATTAACCTGCAACCTCAGCAAGCTACGGTAATTACGGAACAAGGCGACCAAAAAATCGCGGTTGAGCAAATCACGTTAGGCATGAAACTGCGTATCAAACCAGGCGAGAAAGTGCCTGTTGATGGCGTTGTGATTCAAGGTGAATCATACATTGATGAGTCCATGCTAACTGGTGAACCCGTTCCTGTATTAAAAGCACAAGAGGCACATGTATCCGCAGGGACATTGAATACCGACGGCTCTCTCACTATAGAGGCTACCGGAATCGGCGCAAATACGATGCTCGCACGTATTATTCGTATGGTGCGCAGCGCTCAGAGCAGTAAGCCTGCCATCGCGAAATTGGCAGACCAGATTTCATCAGTGTTTGTCCCTGTCGTTGTAGGCATAGCAATACTGGCAGCGCTTGTTTGGTTTGCCGTTGGCCCAGAGCCAAAAGCGAGCTATATGCTGGTGGTCACCACAACCGTACTTATCATCGCCTGCCCTTGTGCTCTAGGCTTAGCAACCCCACTTTCTGTCACGGTGGGAGTGGGTAAAGCCGCAGAACTCGGCATTTTGATCAAAGATGCTGATGCCCTGCAGCTAGCGAGTAAAATAGATACGGTTGTGTTCGATAAAACAGGCACGCTTACCCAAGGTAAACCAAGTGTGCAGCAAGTGTTTACTCACACCACCAGCCAAGAAGAGCTGTTGGGGTTAGCGTACGCCGCCGAGCGTCAGTCAGAGCACCCACTAGCAAAAGCGGTATGCGACTTTGCTAATCAGCACGACACACAAGAAGTGACTCTCGATAAATTTGAAAACGTTCGCGGACGCGGCATTTTGGCAACGTATCAAGGTAAACCGCTGCTTATTGGCTCGCTTCAATTAATGCAAGCGGAAAACGTTGCAACAGAGGCTCTTCAGGATGCAATTGACGAATGCGCTCAGAATGCATGGACTCCGGTTGCCGTTGCGCTCGATGGTGAGTTAGTCGGCCTGATCGCCATTGCTGACCCAATCAAATCGGATGCAAAACACGCTCTCTCTGCATTAAAATCGCAAGGCATCAAAACGGTAATGCTGACGGGTGACAACCAACACGTAGCCAACGCTATCGGTCAAGAACTTGGTATTGATGAAGTAATCGCTCAAGTAATGCCAGATGAGAAAGCTCAGCACATTGAGCAACTTCAATCCCAAGGCCATGTTGTGGCAATGGTGGGGGATGGCATTAACGACGCCCCTGCTCTCGCGTTAGCCAACCTTGGTATTGCAATGGGTAGCGGCAGTGATGTCGCCATTGAAAGTTCGCAAATGACCATCCTTAACACGTCACCAATGGCGGTGGTACATGCGATTGAACTGTCGCGCGCTACACTTAAAAACATGAAGCAAAACCTATTTGGAGCCTTCGTTTATAACTCACTGGGGATCCCTGTTGCCGCAGGCGTACTTTATCCTGCATTTGGATTTTTGCTCAGCCCAGTTGTCGCAGGTGCGGCAATGGCGCTGTCATCTATTACTGTCGTTAGTAATGCAAATCGACTACGACTTTTTTCAGTAAAATAACCACTTATATTTGAGGCTATTATGAAGTTGAAATTATTGACCTTTGCAATGCTTGCGACCGCATCCGCCAACGTATTGGCAGCTGATGTCATTAACCACAAATCGCCATACTGCGGCTGCTGTGGTGAATGGACAAAACACATGGAAGAGAACGGATTTACGGTCGAAGAGAAATTGCACGATGACATGAACGCCATAAAACGCGATCTCGGCATCAAGAACGAACAGCTTTACTCTTGCCACACAGCAGAAATCAACGGCTATGTGTTCGAAGGTCACATTCCAGCCGAAGACATTAAAGCATTCTTAGAAAATCCACCACGTAACGCAAAAGGGCTCTCGGTACCGGGCATGCCAATGGGTTCCCCTGGTATGGAGTATGGCGATAAAAAAGACAGCTACACTGTTTACGCGTTTAACGAAAAAGGCCAAGTGTTCGAATATAGCCACCACGAAGGCAACGATAAATAACAAGAAAGCCCAGCAAATCAATTGCTGGGCTTTTTCTTAATGGACAGATATTAGATTAGAAGCCGTAAGAGGCACCAAATACAAACGCATTGTTAACTAGGCTATCACCACTTGCGTTTTCTGCACCGTGTGCTTGGCTACGGAACTCAAAGTAAGGCTGAACACCTTTACGTGTCCACGTTGCGCGAAGCTCGTGGTCCATCGTTTCCGCTTCAATCATGTAGACGTTGTTGTAGCTTAGCGTCACATCTTCATTCATCACGTAACCAATACGGTTATCCATACGGTAATCTGTATCCGCATCTGCGTCTGTCGCATCAATATGCGCACGAGTACGGTTACTTAGCGAGATACCGTTATCGAAGTTGTAACCGATCTTAACCAATGGACGGTACTGTACGTTCTCGCCAGCAGAGAACAAGTGTTGGTAACCCGCTGCAACCCATAAATGATCGGTAATGTTAAATGACTGCTCACCACCCACAGTGATTGCTGGTGTTGTGTTACCCGCGCCACCGTTTTCTGTTTCCAGTTTACCCAGCTGAATACCATCAAACTCGGTGTAAACCGTAAAGCCACCAAATTGGTTATCAAAAGTATGACCAGCTTCCAGTGTAGACGTAACGTCCGAACCATGGATTCGACCATCATCGTGGAATTGAACGTTACCTGTTACGTAAGAAGAACCAGCAAAAGCGCTAGAAGCGAAAGCGAGAGAAAGAGCGCTCAGTGCAAAAATGTTTTTCATAATTACTGCCTTTATTTATTCACGTTATGCGACGGTTTTAAAGAGCTTCTCTTCCCTTTTATCGCAAACTTTGGAATGTGCCTCCTTGGCGATCGCAATATTGTTCCAATTAATTCGCGATGGAAAATAAAACATTTTAAAAAGTGATCTTGTTCAAACCGACGCTCAACAACCCTGATAAAAGTATGGCAAATACAGGCACTTACCGTATTTTTCTATAATGATTCAAAAAATAGAAGTGTGATCATAAACAGGTAATTTATTGACATTTAGAAAATTAAGTCGATCCAGTTCACAATAACCCTGACCATTACAAGCTAAAACTTATTTATCAATGAAAAATAATCAGACATTGGTCACACTTAATTTCCCATAAAAATAAAGAAACCCTCAACATGACATTGAGGGTTTGCTTAAATTTAGCTGAGAAGATTAAGGTTATTTCACGCTAGTTACGCGGCTTGCTCTTTCCCCTGTCGCCGATACAGAGCGGATAAACACTTCTCCTTTCACACTTGGACGAGCATTGTCTGCGTAAGTCAGCCAGTTTTGACCGTCTAACGAGTATTGCAGTTCAACGCCAGGGAACTGAACGTTCATAGCTAGCTTGCCGTTTTCTACTTTCGCACCAGGAATTGGAAGGCGGTAGTCGATACCAGATTTTTCTAGCTTAGCCAGTTCACGTTGGCCAAGTACGTTCGCAAAGCGGTTGTAGTCTTGGTTTAGCGATGCTTTATCAACTAGGTTAGAGTTTTGCGAGTACTCAACACCGACTTTGTAGTCATTCTCCCAATCTGCACGGTGCCATGCACGCTCTGCGGCTGCGAGTACGCGAGGAAATACCATGTACTCGTATTGCTCATCGTTACGTACTGTCTCAGACCAAAGCTGTGCTGATAGACCGTAGAAAGGTTTCGCTTCGATTTCACCTTTACCAGTAAAGCCGTTGCCATCGCGGTCTACAGAGGTTTCTGCGTTCTGAGGCATGTTCTCTGGTGCAAAGCCAAACATCTTACGCGTATCGGTTGCACGTGTTGCCCAGTAGTAACCACGCTCTTTCGGATCAACTTCGTATGGCATGTCCATGTACACATAGTCAGGGTTAGAAACGATCACGTCGTAACCTTTCTCAGACCACTCGTACACTGATGATGTACCACCCCAGTAAAGAACGTCCCAGAAGTTAACACGCGTATTTTCTGTTGCGAATGCTTTCTCACCTTCGCTGTATTTCAAACCATCTTGCCATGCTTGGAAGTTTGGAATGCCTTTCTCAGCAACTAATTTTGATACTTCTTGTGCAAAATGACTCGGTAGGTGAGCAAAATCGCTCACTGTACCGTCTGCGATTAACGCCTGACACTGTGGAGATTGCGCGAATGGCTTGTCTTGTTTCGACAGATCAATCGTGCCTTTCCAGCTTACTTTGTCTTCTGCGTTAACGTCTTGGAAACCAGCACCTAGCTTGATGTTCTTCGCCTCGTCACCACCAAAGTGCCATGTCGTTAGCGGTGCCCCAGCTTCAGCGTGCATTGCTGCCACTTCTGAAATTACTTTATCTACGAAGCGAGTGGAAGATTCCATACACGGGTTGATAAAGCTTTGCTTATCGTAGAACTGAACCGTAGTGACATTAGAAGTATCTTGAGGATCCATCAGGCGGTATTCGTTCGCTTCAGCTTCCTTACCTTCTTCCATCAGGCGGTCGTAACGTGCTTCCATGGATACTACTGCGGCACGCGCGTGTGCTGGCATATCGATTTCGGGAATGACTTCAATGTTACGCGCTTTCGCGTATTTCAAGATTTCCACGTAGTCTGTTTTACTGAAGTAGCCAGAGCCAAAGTTGTCTGTCGTTGGACCGGAACCAAGCTGAGGCAGTACGCAGCTTTTCTCTTGTGTATCGAAACAACGATTAGCGCCAACCTCTGTCAACTCAGGTAGGCCTGGGATTTCCAAACGCCAGCCTTCATCATCGGTTAGGTGAAGGTGAAGTTTGTTCATCTTGTACGCTGCCATTTGGTCTAGCGTTGCAAGAATTGCGTCTTTAGAGTGGAAGTTACGAGCCACATCCACCATCACACCACGGTAATCAAAGCGAGGTGCATCTTGGATAGACAGTTGTGGTAGAGAATCAGCATTTTGGCTATCTACCAGGCCAAAGATAGATTGTACTGCGTAGAAAGCACCTGCTTGGTCAAACGCTTTAATCGCAATACTATCGCCCTTGATGCTCATCTCGTAAGCACCAGATTTTGCCAATTCACCGGTGAAGTCTGCAGGAACAACAGTAATGCTTACAGGAAGATCACCACGAACATCCACACCTACCACTTCTGCACGATCTTGAATTGCTGCGTATTGAGTCGCATCGAATGCGTCTTTAGGCAGCGCAATACCCGCCGCGATATCTACTGTACCTTTGCCTGCTTCAACAGACATTGGCGTTGGTAGTAACGTGGTTGATACGTCTTGTTTTGCTAGGTCTTCGTTCTTCTCGAAACGAGACACAGCGTTTGCAAATACGTTGTTGTCATCTGGCGTACGTTTTAGGTTGTTACCTTCAAGGCCAGTCACGAAAGATGCAACGTCTTCTGTGTTAAGAGAAGCGATCATCTTAGGTTCTGCGTTTGGTGCAGCCACGAAAGCGCCTGGCATAAAGTCGGTTTCAAATAACTGCCAGTATTCGCCAATTAGTGGAAGTACCACTTCTTCGCCCGCCGCAAAGCCATCAAACTTATCTGTTGGTTCCAGTTTGTGTAGGTCACCCGTTACACGAGAGATTTTAAACTGCTCGTTGTCAACATCCAGAATCAGACGAATGCTGTGGAAGTAAATAGCCCAATCTTTTGAGTTAACCGCTTCACCTTGGTTAACTAGCGTCATGTTCACCTTGTTACAAGAAGCCCACTCAGCTCCTAAATCCTGACAAGCAAGACCTTCGTTTGCACCGTGGTTAGTCAACACTTGGTATTGAATATCAAGGTTATTAGCCAGTGAATTTACAGCTTGTTGCTCAGAGCTTTGCAGAGCAGAGCAACCTGCTAATGTGGTGATAACAGAAACAGCAATCAGACTAGGTTTAAACATCTTACTTCCCCAAAAAAGTCAGTGGTTCAAAACGACAATGATAAAAATCGCGGCTCCTCAAATGCGAGGGGCCTAACAGTTGCATTCAACATACAACCAGTTATTTCTAAGCGTAAAATAAATAGAAATAGGAAGTGATCTAGTTCAAAAAATGATACTCAGCAAAAACCATAAAAACTTAACTTTCATGAAGTTACAAGCCACGTCAAAATCGAACAACTTGTTTTGACGAGTTTGCTGCGATCTAGGTCACTAATATTCATGAGTTACGACTGATTTTGTAAGATTTGGATCACGCCTAATTATTTTGTGAACCATTAGTAAGCGAATGACCTATTTATCTTTCGTGAAGTGACTCTCATTTATTCGTCGTCAAAACTCGTCAATATTTTTAGAAATGACGATTTTGTCGAATATCCCCACTAGAGAAATTGCACTTAACCTCAAGCATTTTTGCGTATAAAGTTTAAAGGTACTTACCTGAGGACCATTCTATGTTTCGTCTCTTGACACTCATATCATCCCTACTTGTTGCCTTTGCTCCCTTTTCCTCTTATGCAGAACCGCAACATTGGTTAGCAAAAAAAGGGGAAACCGAGCTGATGATCATTGGCTCTGTGCATGTGGGCGATAAAACGATGTACCCACTCCCTAAAACTATTACTCAGCACTTAAGCCAAAGCGCTGGGTTGATTATCGAAGCAGATGTCAGAAACTCTGAAGGCTTGGTTTACCCACAAACAACCATCCTTTCTAAAGATGTTTTAGATAAGGCTCAACGTCGCCACTTAGTCGAGATAGCACAAGATTTAGGGTTGCCTGAAACTCAACTTTTAAATTCTCCACCATGGACGGCTGCATTAACCATCCAACTCGCTTTAGTCAACAAACTGGGGTATGTCTCTGATAAAGGGGTCGACATGCACTTAATAGGACTCGCTGATAAAAAACAAATCCCGGTCATTCCACTGGAGTCCGTGCAATTCCAAATTGATTTAATAGCAGGTCAATCAGAAGGTGGTAAAGAGATGCTCCTCTCGTCAATTGAAGAATATGACGGTGGGGAAGAATTGGTTCAGTGTTTGATAGAAAGTTGGAAGAGCGGTGATGGTAGCATGTTGGTTGAGGCATCATTAACCGATCAAGCAACAGAAGATTTTAATCAGGCTTTCTTATATGAGCGCAATCGAGATTGGGCAAAAAAGCTTGATACTGGCAGTGTCCTACCTCAACGTTCGGGTAGCTATACCGTTGTTGTCGGCAGTTTGCATTTAGTTGGTAAAGATAATCTGATTGAGCTGCTTAAAAAAAGGGGCTTTGACATAAAACCACTCGGTAAAACCCGCCAAGCTAGGTGCAATATTTAGAAACTTATCTGAAGACAGCCGGCCTCATCAATGATGAATAGCCAGGCATCACGATCACTGACAATGGTTTACTCTCTCTGCTAAAACGACTTTAACCTATGTGGATACATAATAACTTATATGAAATTTAAAGCTTTATTCCTATGCGTGAGCAGTATGATGCTCACTTCATCGCTTGCTTATGCTAAACCGTCATGTAACGTAGAAAATTTTCAAGCTATTGATATAACCCCGGAAGCAAAAGGCGGGCTATTAGATAAAGAGAGTGGCCAGTTTCTTATTACCGAAAAACCAATGATGCGTTGTGCGAACATCACTTTTTCCACTAACCATACCCGAAATCGCGTCGCACATATGATGAATCAAGGCTTTGAAGCTGTTTACTTTGATGGAAGCTCGAGCAAATCTCACTCTGTCACGTTTGATGAAGACGAACTAAAAGCAGGTTACATCAAAGTTGGTCCAAACCATCCAAAGACCGCTTATGTTTGCTTCACAACTTCTGAAACTCCTATCAGCACTATCTCGTGTGACATCAAGTAATAAATTTACTCGCTCTAAAAAATGAAAAGGCCCTACATCTCTGTAGAGCCTTCCGCTCAATACGTGTCGGTGAAGTGCCATATTCTAACGTCAGGTGAACCCATTTGGCTCGATACTATTGAAGTCTAAGATTACTAACGCTAAAAACGACGAAAGCCTGCTCATTGAGCAGGCTTTCTAAAAGTGGTCGGTGAAGTAGGGATTCGATTGGACTGGCATTCCATCGGACTGGCGCACCAGCCCCCACCCCGCAGGTCCCAAACAAATATCACTAAAAACGAAAAAGGCTCTACATTTCTGTAGAGCCTTTTTCTCAATATGGTCGGTGAAGAGGGATTCGAACCCCCGACCCTCTGGTCCCAAACCAGATGCGCTACCAAACTGCGCTATTCACCGAGATGTTTAACTGAGGACTTGTCCCCGTCAACGAATGCGTATATTACGGATTCTGAACTGTGACGCAAGTGCTTTTTACAAAAAAACCTTAGGTCTTAATTCGTTTGATGAATAACTGAACACTAGCACGTAAAATGTGACTGATAACTCACAACAAAATACAGTTTATTAACCTTAGCAACATAATTGATCCAGATCAGTGTGCAACAAGGCACTGCCATTTAGTTTTATGCCTGTCGGGAACATCTTGGAGGAAACGTATGGACTTTTGGCTTGATCTCCTATTTGGTAATGCAGTGGGTCTATCGTCAATGATAGTAATCTTTGGGGCAATTGGTCTGATGTTATTTTACGGCGGTTTCTTCATATACAAGATCATGAACGACAAATCTCCTCACTAGATCTCGCTTAGCTCTAGAAACGCTTTGCACCGGAGTCGGTTACTTGCCTACTCCGGTTTTTTATTTGATCTCAATGCACCACTCATTGATATAATCCTATTATTCCTCCCTGTTCTTAATGAGATTACTACTATGTCTCACGATGACGATTTTGATCTGTTCCAACAGATGATGGGCGATGTAAAGCCGATCACTCAAGACACCGCCGAACACAAAAAAGTACACCAAGTAACCGAAGCGCAGCTCGCCAAGAGAGAAGCGGCAATCTGGCTAACAGAAGATGACCCAGAATACCTGTCACTTGATCACGCAGAAATGCTGAAACCAGAGGACTTTGTTGAGTTTAAACGTGATGGCGTACAAGACGGGGTTTACCGGAAGCTTCGTCTTGGCAAATATCCAATCCAAGCACGCCTAGATCTGCATCGTAAAACATTGAAAGAAGCTCGTGATGAAGTCGTAAAGTTTTTAAAACAGTGCCTATCAATGGACATACGAACGGTCGTTATTGTCCACGGCCGAGGAGAACGCTCAAATCCACCAGCACTAATGAAAAGCTTTGTTAGCAGCTGGCTACAACAAATCAGGGAAGTTCAGTGCGTGCACAGTGCGCAACGCTTTCACGGTGGAACCGGAGCCGTTTACGTTCTACTTAGAAAAAGTGCGGAAAAGAAATTAGAAACTCGCGAACGTCACCAAAAACGGTTGGGCTAAATTTCACCCTAATGCTAGAATGCCCGCCCTTATTCTTCCTTCCCTTTCACGGGAAGGAAACTTCATTCGCCGTTGTGAAACGTTAGGAGACCAAAATGTCACAAGACAACGCTAAACGATTAAATAAATTCATCAGTGAAACTGGCTTTTGTTCACGCCGTGAGGCAGACAGACTGATTGAACAAGGTCGTGTCACCATTAATGGAAACAAGCCTGAAATGGGTACAAAAGTGCTACCTGGTGATGATGTTTGTGTGGATGGTAAGCCAGTTGCAGCAAAAGAGAAGCCGATTTATATCGCTCTCAATAAACCAACAGGCATCACCTGTACAACAGAACGAGATGTACCTGGAAACATCGTTGATTTTATCGGTCACAAAAAACGTATCTTTCCGATTGGCCGCTTGGATAAACCCTCTGATGGTCTGATTTTTTTGACCAACGATGGCGACATCGTTAACAAAATCCTCCGTGCTGGCAACAGCCACGAAAAAGAGTACGTTGTGCGCGTGGACAAACCGATTACAGGTGAGTTTCTCAAACAGATGTCGAGCGGCGTTAAGATTCTCGATACCGTCACTCTACCTTGTAAGGTAACGAAAGAGACTAAGTTCTCTTTCCGTATTGTGCTCACTCAAGGACTTAACCGCCAAATCCGTCGTATGTGTGAAGCACTAGGTTACGAAGTCTTTAAGCTTCGTCGTGTTCGAATCATGAATATCTCTCTTGACGGTATTCCGAACGGAAAATGGCGTTACTTAACTGACGATGAAGTCGCTGAGATTCTTGCTATGTGCGATGGTTCGGTGGGTACAGAAGAGGCGTCTCGTGTTGACTCAAAAGGCCGCAATATTCGTAAAGCGACCGACGCGAAGTTATATGACAGCCGTGAAGAAAACCAAGACTCGGTATCTCGACGAAATCAAAAGCCACGTACCTACCGCGGAAATAACGCAGACGATTTTCGTCATGCTCCAAACTCGAAAAAAGGTCAACAAAAGCGTCGTCAGCGTGACGATGAAGGCGGACGTCCAGCTAAAGAACATTACAAAGCGAAACCACAAGGTGAACGTAGCAGACCGCAAGGCGAGCATGGAAAATCACACCGTAAACCAGATGCATCGAGCAATACGCACTCAGCAAACAAGCCTCAATCACCGAGTAAGCCTAAGCAGCATTACATGAACCCAAATGCCGCGAAGCCAAGCAAACCAGCTAAACGCACCGGTGGTACATTGAGTCTGAAGAAGTAAGTAACGCTTCTCTGACAGGCAAGATCAAAAAAGGACGCTCATGAGCGTCCTTTTTATTTGTCATGAGTTTACAAACAAAGAGGTGCAAACTGACCACGAGTTAATCCAAGCAAATCTTTCGGGGCTAACTCGATTTCTAAACCACGTTTACCTGCACTCACACAGATGGTGTCTTGCTCTGCTGCGCTTTCGTGCAAAAAAGTAGGTAAGGCTTTCTTCTGCCCCAGTGGGCTAATCCCACCAACAACGTAACCTGTGGTCTTTTGCGCGATTTCCGGATCAGCCATATCGGCCTTTTTGCCCTTCGCTGCTTTCGCTGCCAGTTTTAGGTTCAGCTTTTGATCAACAGGGATAATCGCAACCGCAAGGTTCTTTGGCTCGCCGTTCAAGCAGAACAGCAAGGTTTTAAATACTGTTTTCGGATCCTGCCCCAGTACTTCAGCAGCCTCCAAGCCATAACTATCGGCTCTAGGGTCGTGCTCATACTGATGAATCGTGTGTGGAATTTTTTTCTTTTTCGCAAGATTAATGGCCGGAGTCATCAAGATTCTCCTCATAAAAACAAAAAGCGCAGATTGAATCGGCTCTGCGCTTTTAGTTAATGATATCAGCGAGTTTGAGTCAATCGCTTTTTCTCTGTTGGGTTACTGATCAATCGCCGTATCAACTAAATACGTGATTTCACCTGAAGGGGCATACTCATTAACATCAATAGGGCTATGTGTTTCTAAATAATCCTTCAAAACCTCAGCATCGGTAAAACCTGTATTTACATACCCTGGATGATCGTCGATTTTAGGGTAACCATCACCACCAGCGGCATTATAGCTTGGTACGGTAAAGCGGTAATTACCATCTAAGCGAAGTTGTTTATTCCCAATGAACACATTGGTTACCTCACCATTATTGATACTCATCGCAATACCCGCAAACTGCGCGTAAGCTCCAGAGTCGACAGGCTTAGTTGCAACGACATTTAGGTAATCCAATACTTCTTTGCCCGTCATATCAACGTAAGAGACCATATTGCCAAATGGCTGAACAGTCAGCACATCTTTGTAGGTAATGTCACCTGCTGCAATCGAATCACGAACGCCGCCAGAATTCATTACGGCGAAATCTGCTTTTGCACGTTCCATATGAGCCGTTGCAATCAATCGACCTAAGTTAGTTTGCTGGTAACGCACCACATTGCGGTCACCCTCAAGCTTACCGTTAGATTCTGCAATCTTCACGTTTAGCTTGCCCTGACCTTTTTCTTGATAAGGACGAAGAAACTCAAGCATCGCTTCGTCTTGTTCAATCTCTTCTTGGATCAAAACTCGTTGCGACTGACCATCAACTTTAATTTTCTTTTTCAAGTTTACTGGGATCAGATCGTAGCTCACCATCGAGAGTTCACCATTACGAAACTCGTAATCGGCGCGTCCCACATATTTCCCCCACTCATGTGCCTGAACAATATAAGCACCATTTTGTTGATCAGGCTGACATTCATCACCCGGTTGAAAGCTCTTTTTGATGACGTTTGGACCTTCCATGCAAACCGGCTCTTGTGAGTGACCACCAACAATCATATCCAGATCACCTTCATTCAAATAACGAGCTAACGCTACATCACCAGGTGCATTGATGCCTCTATTGCCATTCTCATAGTGTCCCATATGTGTGACAGCAAAAATAAGGTCTGGGTACTCCGTTTCTTTCAGCTCAGCAATTAGGTTCTTGGCTTCTTCTTTTGGGTCACGGAAGTCAATTTGTTCAATGAATTCAGGGTTGCCAAGTTTCGCTGTATCTTCGGTTGTAAGACCAATTACTGCAATCTTAATACCCTGTTTTTTAAACATCGCGTACGGTTGGAATAGGCGCTTGCCAGTATTTTTATCGTAAATATTGGCAGACAACATCGGAAAACTTGCCCACTCTTGCTGCTTGAAAAGCACATCCAATGGATTATCAAACTCATGATTACCTAGCGCCATCGCATCGTAACCAATTTTGCTCATGCCTTTAAAATCTGGCTCCGCATCTTGTAAATCAGACTCAGGTACTCCAGTGTTGATGTCACCACCAGAAAGCAGTAATACACTGCCCCCCTCTGCTTGTATTTCTTCACGCAAATCATCTATTAACGTTTTACGTGCTGCCATACCGAACTCGCCGTATCGATTTTGCCAAAAACGACCGTGATGATCGTTAGTGTGTAGCACGGTCAATTTATAGGTTGTATCGGCATTCCATTCTGGTGCAGGTTGCGTAGCACACCCAGCTAACGAGGCCAAAATAGCGGCACTCAACGCAGTTTTAATAATCAGACGCTGCTTCATTTATTTACCTTTTTTCTTATTGGGAGTCACTGATGCACATTCCAAGCGGCCTAGAGCCTTTACAGCAAGAAGCTGAGAATGATGCGCCATCTGATAAAAAAATAGCCAACACGAGGTTGGCTATTGCATTTGCTCACCAGTCATCTGGCGTTTACTTGATATCGATATCTGCAAAGCTCTTGATCAGATCATCAAGAGATTTCATTTGCGCTAGGAACGGTTCTAACTTGTCTAGCGGCAGTGCAGATGGGCCATCACAGCGTGCTTGGTCTGGGTTTGGATGCGCCTCGATAAATAGACCTGCGATGCCTGTTGCTAGACCCGCTTTCGCAAGTTCAACTGTCTGCTCACGACGACCGCCAGATGCCGCACCTGACGGATCACGCATCTGTAGTGAGTGCGTTACGTCAAAGATGATTGGGCTGCCTTTCGATGCATTTTTCATCACACCAAAGCCAAGCATGTCTACGACTAGGTTATCGTAACCGTGGCAAGAGCCGCGCTCACATAGGATGATCTTGTCGTTACCGCATTCCGCGAACTTCTCAACGATGTTACCCACTTGACCTGGGCTCATAAATTGAGGTTTCTTCACGTTGATAACCGCACCTGTTTTTGCCATTGCTTCAACAAGGTCAGTTTGACGAGCTAGGAATGCAGGAAGCTGAATAACGTCTACCACATCAGCGACAGGTTGAGCTTGCGCTTCAGTGTGAACGTCAGTGATGATCTTCACACCAAATGTGTCTTTTAGCTCTTGGAAGATTTTCATACCTTCTTCAAGGCCTGGGCCACGGTATGAATGAACAGAACTGCGGTTTGCTTTGTCAAACGACGCCTTAAATACGTAAGGAATGCCAAGTTTTTCCGTTACTTTTACGTAGTGCTCACAGATCTGCATCGCAAGATCACGAGACTCAAGAACGTTCATACCTGCAAATAGGGTGAATGGCTTGTCGTTAGCAACCTGAATGTCGCCGATATTAACGATTTTCTGTTCCATTTTGATTCTCTTTTTCTGTCCACGATACGCCACAGTTCGGCACATCGATAAAATTAGTGAAGTGTGACGTGCGTTTCACTCATCACATTAACTTGTGATTTTAGTAGCTCAGAAGCCGGATCGTCAGGGCATTGGTCAATAAAGTACTGAAAATCTGACACCGCCACTTGAGGGCACTCTAGCTGTTGGAAAATAAAACCACGGTCACGAATCTCGTATGGGTCATCTGGCACAAAGGTTAACGCAAGGTTCGTACAACGCAACGCCAGCGTGTAGTGCTCTTCACGTAACATCGCGCTTTTGATCAACGCTAACCAGCGACCAATAATGGTTGGATTGTCAGCTTCTTCAAAGTGTTCTGGCTTTAACTGAGCCAACGGTCCTTCTTGCCCAATAAGCCAAGCTTGGAGAATTCTTTCCCCCACATACTCACCATTAAATGGGTTAATGTAGTCTGGCTTTTTATGCATCCAATCGACTTTTAGCAGAAACTGAGTAGGGAAAGTGACTCCCTTCAACGGGAAACCCAGCTTTTTGCCTAGATATAATAAAATCGAACCTAAACTAACCGGAATACCTTTTCGGCGCTCCAACACTTTATCGATAAAGCTGTTGTCCGAAATAAAGTATTCCTGCTCGTCGCCTTTGAATCCCCACTCATGGAAAAACAGTCGTAGGAATGCATCAAATCGCTGCTCTTCATCCGTTTCATGAACAAGCGTGGCTTCCGCATCTTTGTAAAGACGCTCTAACTCTTGTTTCGCCCAATGTACTTTGGTTTCAGGGTTAATCGCTTTGTTTAGCTCAAGCGCACCTTCCACCAACGGTATATTGTCAAAATCTTCGTCAAAAAACTCTAACATGACGTCTTATCCAAATAACGTAGGGCTCTTAGACACAGCAATGTTTGCAGCCATGACCAACCAACCTAATGCGCCGAAAAAGCCAAATATCTTCAGTAGGTTGTTTTTCGCAAGCTTCAACGAGAAGAAACCGAGTGCAATGTACGCCAGTACGCAGGTGATTTTGTTTGTTAACCACGGTGCGGCATCAGTAAACGGGATGAAACCAGTAATGAAAATAAGCGCGATACCTGACACTAGCAATGCAGTATCAACGATGTGGGGAAACACTTTCAAAAAGCGATTATTTCGCTTCGGTGAGTTCATCATCATTAACACGAATCGGATCGATAATAGTGTCGCGCTGAGCGCAATCGTCACTAAGTGTATGTGTTTTAGAGCTACGTACATTTTTCTTCTCTTTTTAGTTAGTGTTTGCTGACTTCCGTGATTAACAGGCAAAACAACCGAGCGTTACTCGATCGTTACCGCCGTAATCTTTTTCCGTGGCAACTTGTTGGTAACCAAAACCACGCATTATCTCACGTACGGCATCACCCTGATCATAACCATGTTCGAATGCCAGCCAACCGCCCACTTCAAGATACTGACGAGCAAGATCCGAGATATGGCGGATATCGGCTAAACCATTCTCCTTAGCAACTAATGCAGATTTTGGCTCAAAGCGCACATCACCTTGGGATAAATGTGGATCTTTTTCATCAATATACGGCGGATTGGAGACAATTAAAGCAAACTTCGTACCCTCTGCAATAGGCTCGAACCAACTGCCTTGAGCAAAGGTCACATTTTTGATGTTTAGCTGCTCAGCATTGTACTCTGCAAGTGCTTTCGCTTCTTGCTTGAGATCTACGCCCATCACTTGACGTTTTGGCATTTCAGATGCGAGTGCGATAGCAATTGCCCCCGTCCCCGTTCCAAGATCTAAAATAGGTCCTGTTTGCTCATAGGTCTTATCGAGTGCAACTTCGACCAAACGTTCTGTATCCGGTCTTGGGATCAAGGTGGAGGGAGAAACTTTGAACGGTAGAGACCAAAACTCTCGTTCACCAATAATATAAGCGACGGGTTCACCAGTTAAACGTCGTTCAAGTAGAGCGTCGAATTTTGCTTGTTGCTCTGCTTCTAATGCTTTTTCTGGCCAGGTCAGTAGATAAGTTCGTGGTTTGCCAAGGATATGGCAGAGGAGTACAGCTGCATCGAGAGAAGGCGACTCTTTGCCGCCTTCTGCCAGTTTCGCCGTCGCACTTTTCAGTGCTTGCTCAATTGATTGAACTTGGCTCATCGATTAGCCGTTCTCTGCGAGCGCCGCAAGTTGGTCTGCTTGGTGCTCTTGAATCACAGGATCAATCAAGCTCTGCAGGTCACCTTCCATCACTTCGTTCAAACGATAGATGGTTAGGTTGATACGATGATCAGACACACGACCTTGTGGGTAGTTGTAGGTACGAATACGGTCACTACGGTCACCAGAACCTAGAAGGTTACGACGTGTATCAGACACTTCTGCGGCACGACGCTCTTCTTCCGCTTGAACGATACGAGCAGCAAGAACCGCCATCGCTTTCGCTTTGTTCTTGTGCTGTGAACGCTCGTCCTGACACTCTACTACCGTACCCGTTGGTAAGTGGGTAATACGGATTGCAGAATCCGTGGTGTTAACGTGCTGACCACCCGCGCCAGATGCACGGAACGTATCAATTTTCAGGTCTGCTGCTTTGATTTCTGGCAGATCCGCCTCTGGGATTTCCGCCATCACCGCTACGGTACATGCAGAAGTATGCACACGGCCTTGGGATTCAGTTGCAGGAACACGTTGCACACGGTGACCGCCAGACTCAAACTTCAGTACGCCGTACGCACCGTCGCCGCTCACTTTTGCGATCATCTCTTTGTAACCACCGTGTTCAGCTTCGTTTGAAGACATCACTTCGATGCGCCAGCCACGCTTTTCTGCGTACTTGCTGTACATACGGAATAGATCACCCGCGAAGATACCCGCTTCGTCGCCACCCGCACCTGCACGAATTTCTAGGAAACAGTTACGATCATCGTTCGGATCTTTTGGCAGAAGAAGAATCTGTAACTCATCAGTAAGACGCTCAATCGTCGCTTTCGCTTCTTTGATTTCTTCTTGCGCCATTTCACGCATTTCTTCGTCGTCTTCGTTTGCCATCTCTTCAGCGGCGACAAGATCTTCTTGTGCTTGTTGATAAGCTTGGAAGCACTTGGTTACTTCTTCTAGCTGAGAGTACTCTCTTGATAGAGCACGGAATTTGTCCTGATTTCCAATTACATCAGGATCACCAAGAAGATGTTGAACTTCTTCGTAACGTTCTACTAGCGTTTCTAGCTTAGTCAGAATAGAGGCTTTCATAGTGTCGTTTTCTTAATAAAAAGCGTGAGTTATAGATCATCCAAGCCGAGTGTCTGGCGGATAATCGTTAATTTTGCTGGTTCGCCTTGCTCTGCCGCACTTTGCAATGCGCGAGTTGGAGCGTGAATCAGTTTGTTGGTGAGTTTATTACTCAGCTCGCGCAGCACTTTCTCCGGATCTGCGCCCGCCGCTAAAGATTGCAAACTTTTGCTCAGTAACTCTTCACGAATTTCGTTGGCTGATTTGCGATAGTCGCGAATACTATCGACGGCTTGCAGTGAACGCAACCATGTCATAAACGCAGCGCTTTCTTCACTAACAATCGCTTCGGCTTGAATCGCTTCGACTTTACGCTGCTCAATGTTGCTGTCGATGATAGATTGCAAGTCATCAACCGAATACAAATATGCGTCGTTCAGTTCACCGACTTCCGACTCTACATCTCGCGGCACCGCAATATCGACTAACAAGATAGGTTGATGTCGGCGCTGCTTCAGAGCCGTTTCGACCATACCTTTGCCAATAATAGGCAATGGGCTCGCCGTTGAGCTAATCACGATATCCGCTTTCGCCAAATGTTCAGGAATTTCGTTCAAACTGATCACTTCTGCGCCAAATTGATCCGCTAAGCCTTGCGCACGCTCTTTAGTGCGGTTCGCGACAATCATTTTTGTGCAGCCGTTGGATGCTAAATGCTTCGCGACCAGTTCAATCGTCTCTCCCGCACCAACCAAAAGCACGGTTGAATCAGATAACGACTCAAAAATATGTTTTGCCAATGTACATGCGGCATAAGCCACGGACACAGCATTACCGCCGATATCTGTTTCTGTTCTCACACGCTTGGCGACTGAGAACGTCTTTTGAAACAGTTTATCAATTGAAGCATCGACAGCTTGATGATCTCGCGAGTCAGAAAATGCTTGTTTTACCTGCCCCAAAATTTGAGGCTCACCCAACACCAGAGAATCTAGCCCACATGATACGCGCATCAAATGCTTAATTGCGGCTTGTTCTTCATGAACATACAAACTCGGCATTAAATCTTCGCGGCTCACTTGATGAAACTGAGCAAGCCAATCGATTAACTTATTTCGCGCTCCTTGCTTAACATCGCAGTACAACTCAGTTCGGTTACAGGTTGAAACAATCACACTGCCGTTAACCGCTTCGTGCTCTCTAAGTTGCTCGAGTGCAGGGCCGAGTTTATCCGGACCAAACGCCACCTTCTCTCGCAAGTCGACAGACGCTGTATTGTGATTGATTCCAATAGCAAGCAAGGACATCTAACGTGGTATCTCTGGGATAGGTTATAAAATAGGTCCAGAATTTTACTGTAAGCACGCATTTATTGAAAGGGTAAGCCGGATTTGTTTTCCTAACTGCGACTTTTCAATGCTATAGTTGTGAGCGATTCCCGACGAAACTGATTAATAAGCCATCAAACATGACGTTACGCTCCTTTATTCTTTTTTTCTTGTCGAGCTTACTGCTCGCTGGTTGTTCCTCCGTTCCTGAAAGTGTTACCAGCGTTGAATGGCAAGCTCATGAGCAACGACTCGAGACCATCCAAGATTTTCAAGCAACGGGAAAACTTGGTTATATTGGCCCAGACCAAAGACAAAATTTAAATTTCTACTGGAAACATTCTTCAGCACTCAGTCAACTACGTTTAACAACGATTCTTGGTCAAACGGCATTAAAGCTCACCATCACGCCACAAGGTGCCACAGTAGAAACTTACGACGATCAGGTCCTTTCCTCTCGCAGTGCAAACCAGCTAATTTACCGTCTTACGGGGTTAATGATGCCCGTTGAACACATGCCTGACTGGCTATTAGGCCTACCGACCGATGCCGACAAATTCCAATTATCCCCAACCAATACACTGCAAGCGTTAAACAAACAAATTGGTTTAAATGATTGGAGTATTGCTTATCAACGGTATGGCGACGTTCAATGGCATGAGCAGTCTCTACCACTGCCAAATAAGCTGAAACTCACCACTGCTGACGTCAAAATAAATCTAGTGATCACAAAATGGAACATCACCCAATGATCGAACTTTCAACCCGCTGGCCATCGCCAGCTAAATTGAATCTCTTTCTATACATCAACGGTCGCACAGAAAACGGCTACCACGAGTTACAAACCTTATTCCAATTCGTTGATCACGGCGATGAACTGACCATCAAAGCCAACGAGTCTGGCGAGATCACCATTTCCCCTGAAATCGAAGGCGTTCCGCTAAAAGACAACCTAATATGGAAAGCAGCAACCGCACTTCAAGCTTACTCAAACTGCTCTTTTGGCGCGCATATTGAGCTACAGAAAGTGCTACCTATGGGTGGGGGCATTGGTGGGGGCTCATCGAACGCGGCTACAGCATTAGTGGCACTGAACTACTTATGGCAACTGAATCTAACTGACGATGAACTGGCTGAAATTGGTTTAAAACTGGGCGCAGACGTGCCCGTGTTTGTGCGCGGATTTGCAGCTTTTGCTGAAGGTGTTGGCGAGAAACTCTCCCCCGCTTATCCCGAAGAAAAGTGGTATTTAGTCGTCAGACCGAATGTTTCTATCGCAACCGTCGACGTTTTTTGTCATCCAGATCTAACGCGAAACACCCCAAAACGAGATCTAGAAACACTTTTAAATACACCAAGCGTAAACGATTGCGAAAAAATTGTACGAATGCTCTACCCAGAGGTTGATAAGCAACTTTCTTGGCTGCTACAATACGCGCCGTCAAGATTGACGGGGACAGGATCTTGCGTTTTTGCTGAATTTTCGAGCAAATCTGAAGCAGAAACTATCCTTGCACAACTCTCTGATAAAGTCTCGGCATTTGTCGCTCAAGGGCGCAATATTTCGCCATTAAAAGAGACTTTGGCTGAATACCAATCAGCCTCACACCGACCTATTTAAACTGGACGCAAACCCGAGGTTTCCACCGTGCCTGATATGAAGCTATTTGCTGGTAACGCAACACCTGAACTAGCCCAACGTATTGCTGATCGTCTTTACATCTCTCTTGGTGATGCATCTGTTTCTCGCTTTTCTGATGGCGAAGTTGCAGTTCAAATCAATGAGAATGTTCGTGGTAGCGATGTTTTCATCATTCAATCCACTTGTGCACCGACTAACGACAACCTAATGGAATTGGTTGTTATGATTGATGCAATGCGCCGTGCTTCAGCAGGCCGTATCACTGCAGTTATCCCTTACTTCGGCTACGCTCGCCAAGACCGTCGTGTACGTTCTGCGCGTGTGCCAATTACTGCAAAAGTTGTTGCTGATTTCCTATCTAACGTTGGTGTTGACCGCGTTCTAACTATCGACCTACACGCAGAGCAAATTCAAGGCTTCTTCGATGTACCTGTAGACAACATCTTCGGCACGCCAGTGCTACTTGAAGATATGCAGGCTCGCGGTCTAGATAACCCTGTTGTGGTATCTCCTGACCTAGGTGGCGTTGTTCGTGCTCGCGCAACAGCAAAAGCACTAGGCGACATCGACATCGCAATCGTAGATAAGCGTCGTCCACGTGCAAACGTTTCTGAAGTAATGAACCTAATCGGTGATGTTGAAGGTCGTGACTGTGTGATCGTTGATGACATGATCGACACAGGTGGCACACTATGTAAAGCAGCTGAAGCACTAAAAGAGCGCGGTGCTAAGCGTGTATTCGCTTACGCTACTCACGCTGTATTCTCAGGCAACGCTGCGGACAACATCAAGAACTCAGTTCTTGACCAAGTTATCGTAACTGACTCTATCTCTCTATCTAAAGAGATGGCTGCAACAGGCAAAGTGACAACACTAAGCCTATCTCGCATGCTAGCTGAAGCGATTCGTCGTATCAGCAACGAAGAGTCAATCTCTGCAATGTTCAACTAATCCGAACATTTCAGTTACACTGATTTCAAAAGCACCCCTCTTTGGGGTGTTTTTTATTTGTACTGATAACCAGAAAATCCCTTGGTCGCCCACTGCGAGAATTCTGTGCTATCATACTGCGCTTTTTGAGATTCCAGAGAGATCCTAACCTTGAGTCAACAAATCAAACTTCTTGTTGGTCTTGCTAATCCAGGACCAGAATACGCCAGAACTCGTCACAATGCGGGCGCTTGGGTTGTAGAAGAATTAGCACGCGTTCACAACGTTACACTGAAGAACGAACCAAAGTTTTTTGGTCTAACAGGACGCATTATGGTCAATGGCCAGGATCTCCGTTTGCTTATCCCAACCACCTTCATGAATCTATCAGGTAAATCGATCGCAGCGCTTGCGAAATTTTATCAAATTAAACCTGAAGAGATCATGGTCGCTCATGACGAGCTAGACTTACCGCCAGGTGTCGCTAAGTTTAAAAAAGGTGGTGGTCACGGTGGACACAACGGTCTGCGTGACACCATTAGCAAACTGGGCAATAACAAAGATTTTTATCGTCTTCGCATTGGCATTGGTCATCCGGGACACAAAGATAAAGTGGCGGGTTTTGTATTAGGTAAAGCGCCAGCTAAAGAGCAAGAGCTTTTAGATGCAGCAGCTGATGAGGCTGTTCGTTGTCTAGATATCCTGATTAAGGATGGCCTATCTAAAGCACAAAATCGCCTCCACACGTTCAAAGCTGAATAAGGTTACTATCATGGGTTTTAAATGTGGCATCGTTGGTCTACCTAACGTAGGTAAATCAACTCTGTTCAACGCACTAACTAAAGCGGGTATCGAAGCAGCAAACTTCCCGTTCTGTACCATTGAACCAAACACTGGTGTGGTTCCTGTGCCAGATCTACGTCTAGACGCACTAGCTAAGATCGTTAACCCACAGAGAGTTCTTCCAACGACGATGGAGTTCGTGGACATCGCTGGTCTTGTTGCTGGTGCATCACGTGGTGAAGGTTTAGGTAACAAATTCCTAGCTAACATCCGTGAAACAGACGCGATTGGCCACGTTGTACGTTGTTTTGAAAACGAAAACATTGTTCATGTTTCAGGTAAAGTTTCACCTATCGAAGATATCGAAGTGATCAACCTTGAACTTGCAATGGCTGACCTTGATTCTTGTGAGCGCGCGATTCAACGTAACGCGAAGAAGGCAAAAGGCGGCGATAAAGACGCAAAATTTGAACTAACAGTACTAGAAAAACTGTTACCAGTACTAACTGAAGGCGGCATGGCACGCACAGTTGAGCTATCTAAAGAAGAGTTAGCAGCAATCGGCTACCTAAACTTCCTTACACTGAAGCCAACTATGTACATTGCAAACGTAAACGAAGATGGTTTCGAAAATAACCCATATCTAGATGCGGTTCGCGAGTTCGCAGAAAAAGAAAACAACGTCGTTGTACCGGTATGTGCAGCTATCGAATCTGAACTATCTGAACTAGAAGATGAAGATCGCGAAGAATTCCTAGCGGATATGGGGATCGAAGAACCGGGGCTGAACCGTGTAATTCGCTCTGGTTACGAGCTACTGACTCTTCACACCTACTTCACGGCAGGTGTTAAAGAAGTACGTGCGTGGACAATCCCTGTTGGTGCAACTGCGCCTCAGGCTGCAGGTAAGATCCACACTGACTTCGAGAAAGGCTTTATTCGTGCAGAAGTAGTCGGTTACGACGATTTCATCCAATTCAATGGTGAAAATGGCGCAAAAGACGCAGGTAAATGGCGTCTAGAAGGTAAAGACTACATCGTAAAAGATGGTGATGTTGTACACTTCCGCTTCAATGTTTAATTAAATGAATGAATTTTAAACACTTCATTTACACTAAAAGCCAGCTGCTAAGCTGGCTTTTTTAATACCTTAAGTAAATGAGCAAAAATAAATTACCTAACTGCGAGCTAATTTATTTCCAGTTTTAGATCATAAATACGCCTCTTTGTTTAAAAAGGAAGCGAACGAGGTTTTTTCCGAAATTTATTAAAAAAAACTGTTGACGGATCTCACTCAACTTCGCATAATGCGCGCCGTTCCCAACGACAAGACAACAAAGCGTTGAGAGCAAAAAATATGGTTTTGGCTACGTAGCTCAGCTGGTTAGAGCACATCACTCATAATGATGGGGTCACAGGTTCGAATCCCGTCGTAGCCACCATTCCTAAGTGTTCTTTTTATCAGAGCAATGCAGGTCTATCGCCAAGCGGTAAGGCAGCGGCTTTTGATGCCGCCATTCCCTGGTTCGAATCCAGGTAGACCTGCCATGAACAACGTTATTTAGGTTTTTACCAATTACCTTGATAACTACAGAATAAGTTGCGGAAGTGGCGGAATTGGTAGACGCACCAGATTTAGGTTCTGGCGCCGCAAGGTGTGAGAGTTCAAGTCTCTCCTTCCGCACCATTATT
>NZ_JAMQWD010000057.1:0-919 GCF_024744415.1 Vibrio sp. RM-41-2B
TTTGTATAATGGGTCAGCGACTTATATTCAGTGGCAAGGTTAACCATCTAGGGGAGCCGTAGGGAAACCGAGTCTTAACTGGGCGTTCAGTCTCTGGATATAGACCCGAAACCAGGTGATCTAGCCATGGGCAGGTTGAAGGTTGAGTAACATCAACTGGAGGACCGAACCGACTAATGTTGAAAAATTAGCGGATGACTTGTGGCTAGGGGTGAAAGGCCAATCAAACCTGGAGATAGCTGGTTCTCCCCGAAAGCTATTTAGGTAGCGCCTCGGACGAATACTACTGGGGGTAGAGCACTGTTAAGGCTAGGGGGTCATCCCGACTTACCAACCCTTTGCAAACTCCGAATACCAGTAAGTACTATCCGGGAGACACACGGCGGGTGCTAACGTCCGTCGTGGAGAGGGAAACAACCCAGACCGCCAGCTAAGGTCCCAAATTACTACTAAGTGGGAAACGATGTGGGAAGGCTCAGACAGCCAGGATGTTGGCTTAGAAGCAGCCATCATTTAAAGAAAGCGTAATAGCTCACTGGTCGAGTCGGCCTGCGCGGAAGATGTAACGGGGCTAAGTAGTAAACCGAAGCTGCGGCAATACTCTTTGAGTATTGGGTAGGGGAGCGTTCTGTAAGCGGTTGAAGGTGTGTGGTAACGCATGCTGGACGTATCAGAAGTGCGAATGCTGACATGAGTAACGATAAAGGGGGTGAAAAACCTCCTCGCCGGAAGACCAAGGGTTCCTGTCCAACGTTAATCGGGGCAGGGTAAGTCGACCCCTAAGGCGAGGCCGAAAGGCGTAGTCGATGGGAAACGGGTTAATATTCCCGTACTTCTTACAATTGCGATGGGGGGACGGAGAAGGCTAGGTGGGCCTGGCGACGGTTGTCCAGGTTCAAGTGCGTAGGCTGAGAAATTA